>NZ_JBFBEK010000008.1:0-282167 GCF_040683715.1 Streptomyces sp. NPDC093260 | reverse complement strand
GTCCGCGCCGCCGGGAGCCGGGGACGGGCGCGCCGTCGCGAGGCGTTCCGCGCTCCCGGCGGCGCGGACCACCGGTCCGTCGTGGGCCGTCCCCTGCGCGGACTGCTCCTCGGCACCCCCCGGGGCACCTGGGGGCCGACTTCGCGGTCCTGGTGCTGGCCGCCGCGGCCGGGATCGCGGCCGCCTCCGCCCTGCTCGGCCGGCTGGCCCGCTGACCGGCTGCGGCGGCCCGGCCGGCCGAACCGGTCGTCCGGCCCGCCGCGGATCCGGCCCGACGTGACGTGCGGCACCCCTCCGGCAGCCTCCGGAGGCATTCGACAGGGGATACCTCCAGCGCACGGCTTGATCGTTGATCAAAGCGCTGGAATCACCTGGCCACGGCGCATTCCGCGCATTTGACAGTGCGCTTCGCCCACAGATAGGAAGCAGCTCTGAAGTCGAGAGGTTGCATTGTGTACGAGCCGAACGTGGTCGGGGACTGGCAGGAGTACGACGAGCACGCCGGTCTGCGTGTCCGCGTGCACAGCCTGGAAGAGGCCGAGCCGCCGCGCGGACGCGACGACGCCGCCGAGGGGCTGACCTACTTCCGCGTCCGGGTCACCGTCGAGAACCGCGGCTCGCAGCCCCTCGGCATCCACCTCGAGGACGGCCAGCTCGACGTGCGGATCGGCCCGGACGGCGAGAGCGCGTTCGTCGACTGGCGCAACTCCCAGTTCATCGAGGGGTACGACGTCCACCCGCTGCGCCGCGCCACGGCGGTGCTGTACGCGGCGGCCCCCGAGGCCGCCCTCTCCCAGGTGGACGTCCAGGTCCAGCTGCGCGTCGAGGACGAGTGGACCGGCCGGCGGCTGTGGTCCGGCGGCATCGGCGTGCAGGAGGGACCCGTCGGCGCGGCCTCGCCCTGCTGCGCGGGACAGGGCACCCTGGCCCACCAGATCAGCGACTTCCTGCGCGACCAGGCCGAACCGGGCGCCACCGGCTGACCCCGTTGCGCCCACCGGCCCCCGACGGCCGACGCGTACGAACGCCCGCCCCGCGGATCTCCGCCGGGCGGGCGTTCGCGTCCCGAGGCCCAGCGCTCGGCTCGACCCCTCGCTCAGTGCGGGATGCCGTCGATGATGTCGCGGGCGCCCTGCCGCAGCAGGGCGACGGCGACCGACGTGCCGAGGGTGGCGGCGTCCAGCCGGCCGGCCCACTCGTGCGCGTTCAGCCGGGTCTTGCCGTCGGGCGTGAACACACACGCCCGCAGCGACAGCTCTCCGCCCCGGTCGACCTGCGCGTACCCGGCGATCGGGCTGTTGCAGTGCCCCTGCAGCACATGCAGGAACATGCGTTCGGCGGTGGCCGCCCGGTAGGTGTCGGCGTCGCCGAGGTCGCTCACCACGCCGATCAGCTCGCTGTCGTCCTCCCGGCACTGCAGGGCGAGGATGCCCGCGCCGATCGGCGGCATCATCGTCTCCGGCGACAGCACCTCGCTGACGGCGTCGGTCCGCCCGATGCGCTCCAGGCCCGAGGCCGCCAGCAGCAGCGCGTCCGCCTCCCCGGCCGCCAGTTTCTCCAGCCGCCGGTTGGCGTTGCCGCGGAACGGCACGCAGGTCAGATGCGGGTGGGTCGCGGCCAGCTGGGCGATGCGCCGCACCGCGGAGGTGCCGATCCGGGTGCCGGGCGGCAGCTCGTCGAGGGTGAGCCCACCCGGATGGACGAGCGCGTCGCGGACGTCGTCCCGCTTCAGGAACGCGGCGAACGTGGTGCCCGCCGGCAGCGGCCGGTCGGCCGGCACGTCCTTGAGGCAGTGCACCGCGAGGTCCGCCTCGCCGGCCAGCAGCGCGGCGTCCACCTCCTTGGTGAACGCCCCCTTGCCCTCCACCTTCGACAGTTCCCCGAGCCACTTGTCGCCGGTGGTCTTGACCGGCACCACCTCGGTGCGCACCCCGGGGTGCAGGGCGGCCAGCTCGGCGCGGACGCGTTCCACCTGGGCGAGCGCCATCGGTGAGTCGCGGGAGACGATACGGATCAGTTCCGGCACGGACATGCGGGACACGATAGACCGTCGGCGCCCTTCCCGGCGCCGCTCACCCGTTCGGCGCCCCGCGCCTGACGCGCCCTCACCTCGGCGTGTCCCCGGGAAGATCTGCCGCCGACTCCTCCGGCGTGAGGTCCGGGCGCAGCCGCAGCCAGGACGGCTGGCGCAGCAGGCCCGCCCGGGTGCGGACGCTGTAGCGCACCTCGCCGACCAGCCGGGGCAGCACCCAGTGTGCGCCGCGCACCGCCGGGACGGGATCGAAGGGGCAGGCGTCGGTCGCCAGGGCCGCGAGCAGCCCGGCCAGTTGGGTCCGCTCGGTCCCGCTCCAGCCGGTGCCGACGCTGCCGACGTAGCGCAGCCGGCCACCCCCGCGCTGGCCGACCAGCACCGCGCCCGGCAGCCCGGTCAGCCGTCCCTTGCCCGGCAGCCAGCCGCCGACGACGACGTCCTCGCTGAGCATGTTGCGGATCTTGATCCAGGCCCGCGAGCGCACCCCCGGCTCGTACACCGAGTCCAGCCGCTTGCACACCAGCCCCTCCAGACCGTGTTCGCGGGTGGCGGCCAGGGCCTCGGCGCCGTGCCCGACGATGGCCCGCGGCGTGGACCAGCGCGGCCCCTGAAGGGCCAGCGACTCCAGGCGCTCGCGGCGCCGGACGTAGGGCAGCGCGAGCAGCGACCGCGTCCCCAGGTGCAGGACGTCGAACAGCGCCATGTGGACGGGGACCCGCGCCGCCCGGCGGGCCGCCAGGGCGGGGGAGTGCGCGAGTCCCATCCGGTGCTGGAGCAGCTGGAAACTGGCCCGGCCGCTCTCGTCCAGGGCCAGGACCTCGCCGTCCAGGACGGCCGGCGTCGTGCCGAGGGCCGCGCCGAGCGGGGCGAGCTCCGGGTAGGCCGCGGTGATCTCCTCGCCGGAGCGGGCCCGCAGCACCAGCGAGCCGTCGCCGGGCAGATACGCCACCGCTCGCTGGCCGTCCTGCTTCGTCTCGTAGGCCCAGCGGGCGTCCTGCGAGGCCGGCGGCAGGACGCCGGGCGTGGCGAGCATGGGCGCGATCAGCGGCAGGGTCACGGCTGAGATCTCGACGGCGCGCCCCGGCGTGAAGCCCCCGCCCGGCCACTTTCGCCCGATCGGGCGGTCACCCCGTGCTCTTGCCTACCGTCCAGTAGGATCGCGCCCCCAGCGCCCCTACGAGGAGGTACCGTGCCCCGGTCCGAACGTTCACCGCTCCTGCTCGCCGGGCTGCTGGCCACGGCCGGCGTCGCCCACCTCGCGATCCCCCGGCAGTTCGACGCGATCGTCCCGCGCCTCCTGCCGGGATCCGCCCGCACCTGGACCCGCGCCAGCGGCGTCGCCGAGTTCGCGCTGGCGGCGGGCCTCGCCCTGCCCCGCACCCGCAAGGCGGCCGCCCACGCGACGGCCGCCTTCTTCGTCGGCGTCTTCCCGGCCCACATCCAGATGGCCGTCGACTGGCGCGACCGCCCCGCGCCCCAGAAGGCCGCGGCCCTCGCCCGCATGCCCCTCCAGGTCCCCCTGGTCCTGTGGGCCCGCAGCGTCGCCAGGAACGCCCGCACCGGAGTGTGAGCCGGACGGCCGGCTCACGCGCCCCGGCCCGTTCCCGCGCGCTTGAGGGGCTGTGGTGCGCCCCTCGACGGCGGAGCCGAAGACGCCGACGCCGCGAACTGCGCCGCGCCCTGAGCGCGTCCGCCGGCTCGCTGGAGGACCGGGCCGACGGCGTCCTGAAGCCCGTCCCGCCCGAGGAGACCGACGACGTGGTGCTGCTGGCCCGCACCCGCCCTCGGCCCCGGCCAGGTCGCCACCTGGGACATCAGTCCGGACCCCGCGAACGTGGCCGCCCCCGGCAGGCCGCCGCCGAGCGACTGGCCGCCAGGGGCCGGGAGGAGACCGCGTTCGTCACCGAACTGCTCGTCAGCGAACGGGTCACCAACGCCGTCCGCTACGGCGGACCCCCCGTCCAGCTCAGGCTGGTCCGCGACCGCACCCTCAGCTGCGAGGTGTCCGGCTCCCGTTCGACCTCACGGTCCACCTCACCGCACCTGCGCCGCACCCACGCCTACGGCGGGGGCGGCCGCGGACTGCTCCTGGTCGCCCAGCTCACCCGGCGCTGCGGCAGCAGGCCGAGCGGCCGGGGCAGGACCATCCGGTGGGAGCAGCCGCTGGCGCCGCGCTGAGCGGCTACTCCTCGCCGCCCTCCGTCGCGACCTGGGCGAGGGTCCGCCCGGTGCGCACCGAGCGGGCCCGGCGCGGATCGGGGGTGCCGTGCGCCTCGGTACGGCCCGGTCCCTTGCGCACCAGCAGCCACGCCTCCTCCTCGCCGCCACGGCCGTCGCGGAAGCGGGTCAGGGCGTACTCGCCGTGCAGCTTCTCGCCGTGCAGCCGGAAGGTGGCGTGCCCGCGCTCCAGCGACTCGGCGAAGTCGACCGGCCGCCCCCGCCGGTCGTGGCTCAGCGGCTCGTACGTGCCCCGGTCCCAGACGATCACCGTGCCGCCGCCGTACTCGCCCTTCGGGATCACGCCCTCGAAGTGCTCGTACTCCAGCGGATGGTCCTCGGTGGGCACCGCGAGCCGTTTGTCGTGCGGGTCGTCGGAGGGCCCCTTCGGGACCGACCACGACCTCAGCACATCGCCCACCTGGAGCCGGAAGTCGAAATGCATCCGGCGCGCGTCATGGATCTGCACCACGAACCGCGGCTCCTCGCCGGCCGGGGCACGCTGCCCCGACGGCTCCCTGGTCCGCTCGAAGTCGCGCTTGCCCCGGTACTCCCGCAGCCGGTCGTCCGCACCCACGCCGGGCCTCCCTTCCGCTCACCGCGTGCACCGACGCGTCCGGGTACCCCCGGCAGGGCGGCCGACGCGCCGGCGGCCGCCTCGAGGCCCTGTCGACCCCGGGCCCGATCGCTGTCACGATCTTGCGGAGGACGACGCCACCGGACGGACGACCAGCGGAGCGCACATGACGACGGGCACGGGACCACAGGCACAGGCGCAGGCCCACGGACGGGCAGCGGCGGCGGACGGGCGGCCGGCGGCGATCGACGTCAGGCCGGTCGCCGGACACATCGGGGCCGAGATCACCGGCGTCGATCTGGCCGGGGAGCTGGACGACACCGTGGTCGCCGAGATCCGCGCGGCGGTGCTGCGCTGGAAGGTGGTCTTCTTCCGCGGGCAGCGACTGGACCACGCGGCACACGTCGCCTTCGCCCGCCGCTTCGGCGCCCCCGTGGTGCTGCGGCGGCGCGGCGGCGCCTCCCCGGCGGGCTTCCCCGAGGTGGAGACCACCGCCGACCGGCTGGAACTGGGCGGCCGGTACGGGATGGACCACGAGGAATGGCTGCGGCGCCGCCGGCACACCCTGCTGCGCGGCTGGCACTGCGACCACGGCGCCCGCGTCGACCCGCCCGCGGCGACCATCCTGCGCGCGGAGACCGTGCCGCCGTACGGCGGGGACACCACCTGGGCCAACCTGGCCGCCGCCTACGCCGGACTGTCCGCCCCGGTGCGCGCCTTCGTGGACGGCCTGCGCGCCGAGCACCGGCTCGGCGTCGGCTACCAGCCGCGCCCCGGCGACGACGCCTACCTGCGTCATCTGCTGGACCACCAGATCGCCACCGTGCACCCGCTGGTGCGCGTCCACCCCGAGACGGGGGAGCGGGTGCTGTTCGTCAACGGCTACTACGTCGAGCAGATCGAGGGCCTGTCCCGCCCGGAGAGCGCGGCGATCCTGGAGATGCTGCTGGAACAGGCGGTCCGGCCCGAGTACACGGTCCGCTTCCGCTGGGAACCGGGCAGCGTCGCCTTCTGGGACAACCGCGCCACCGTCCACCTGGCCCCGTCCGACAACGCCCACCTGGACCACCCGCGGGTCATGCACCGCGTGATGCTGGCCGGCGACGTGCCGGCCGGCGTGGACGGCACGGCCTCCACCCCGGTCACCGGCAGTACGCCGGGGCAGTGGTGACCCGGGTCAGACCAGCGGGATGACCACCTCGTCCTCGACGGGCGGATCGACCTCCTGCGCCCGGGCGCCCGTCGCCGCGAAGCAGCGCAGCCGCACCGCTTGCGGAGTGACGTCCAGCCGCAGGAAGGACTTGAAGAACGGCGGGCTGTAGGTCGCCGAGCCGGGGGAGAAGAGCCGGGTGTAGAGCTTGCGCACCGGCAGGCGGAGGCGGTTGTTGCGGTCCGGCCGCCGGCCCGCGCCCAGCAGGCTCGCCACCAGGCGCATCCGCCGGGTGACCCGGACGGGCCCGGTCCGCGGCCGGACGGGCGGGACGCCGAGCCGCTCGGCGACCACGGCCGTCGCCTCGGCCTCGGTGAGGGCGAAGAAGCGGGGCAGCCGCAGCCGGCGGCCGTAGAGCCGGCTGTAGAAGGCGAGGGAGTCGCCGCGCAGCGGGTAGCAGCGGAACTCCCGCTCCGTCACGTTCGCCACCGACACCCGCGGGATGGTGTGCGTGGCGTGCATGAACGCGCCGCCGCCGCCGGAGACGACGTACTGGACGACCCGCCCGTCCACCTCCACCGGATAGCGCTGGTAGTTGTGGATGTCGCCGCCGATCGCTGCCACGTAGCGGTGGGCCGGGTCGCGCACGACGTCGTCGACGGTGCCGCCGCCCTCGATGGGGCAGGGGTGGTGCTCGCCGTCCACGTACAGCGGCGAACCGGTGACGAGGATCTTCGGCCGGGGACCGCGCGACACCTCCCGCAGCCACGCCCCCTGTTCGGCGTCGAGCGTCCCGAGCAGCCCGGTGTCGATGCCGACGATCCGTACCGGGCCCGCGTCGATCGCCCAGTAGGGGCCCGGCTGTACGGCCTGCTGACCCGGCGCTGCCCGCAGCTTCCGCGCCTCGGCGAAGGCCGCCTCGTCGGCCGGGCGGGGCCGGTGCCACAGCAGCGCCCGGAGCCAGGCCCGGGTCAGCGGGCGGGGCCTCGGCTCCGGCTCCGGCTCCGGCGACGGGGCGTCGTCGCAGAAGACGCGCATGAACCCGGCCAGGTCCTCGTACCAGTCGTGATTGCCGGGAACCGCGTACACCGGGGCCGGGTAGTCCTGGTACGGCCGGAAGAACTTGGTGCCGTAGTCGTCCGCGCTGCCCACCGGATAGATCACGTCGCTGGCTATCACGGCGAACGACGTGTCCTGACTCACTTTCAGGAAGCCCGGGACGACAGCGTACTGGGACTCGTCGCCCTCCCCGGTGTCCCCGAGGACCATGAAGGAGAATCGGTCCCCCTCGGAGCGGCGGATCACCCGGTCCGCCGGGGCGCCGGCCGCCACCTGCCGCGCCGCCCAGCGGCTGCGGGTACGCCCCGTGGGGTCGCCGAACCAGGACGCGACCACGCCGTTGCGGGCGGCCCACAGGGTCCGGGGGTTCAGCCAGGACAGCTTCTCGACCCGGCCGGGCAGCAGCAGCCGGTACTCGCCGCGTTCGGCGGCGTTCCAGCCGGCGCCTTCGACGGTATCGCGTGAGGAGTCGGACACGCCGTGCACCGTAACAACTACGGTGCCGCCCGGTTGCGGCGGGTCGGTGTCAACTGCCCTTCCGCGTAGGGGAGGCGATTCACCGCCGGGGCGGGCGCCGCACGCGGCTCCGCCCGGACCGCGTGCGGCGGGGGCCTCACTCGAACCGCGAGGTGTCGCCCGCGCCGCGCCGCACGATCTCCGCCTCGCCGCCGGAGAAGTCGACGACCGTGGTCGGCTCGGTGCCGCAGTCGCCCGAGTCGACCACCGCGTCCAGCACATGGTCGAGCCGGTCCTTGATCTCCCAGCCCTGGGTCATCGGCTCGTCCTCGCCGGGCAGCAGCAGCGTGCTGGACAGCAGCGGCTCGCCCAGCTCGGCCACCAACGCCCGCGCGACCGCGTGGTCCGGGATGCGCACCCCGACCGTCTTCTTCTTCGGGTGCTGCAGCATCCGCGGCACCTCCCGGGTGGCCGGGAGGATGAAGGTGTAACTGCCGGGCGTGGACGCCTTGATGGCGCGGAACACGTCGTTGTCGATCCGCACGAACTGGCCGAGCTGTGCGAAGTCCTCGCACACCAGGGTGAAGTGATGCCGGTCGTCCAGCCGGCGGATCGCCCGGATCCGCTCCACCCCGTCCCGGCTGCCGAGCCGGCAGCCCAGGGCGTAGCAGGAGTCCGTCGGATACGCGATCAGCGCCCCCTCGCGCAGGCTGTCGGCCACCTGGCGCAGGGCGCGCGGCTGGGGGTTGTCCGGATGAATGTCGAAGTACTTCGCCATCCGCCGAGCTTATGCCGTACCCCGGCGGAACGCCGCGCGGCGCGGACCGGCGCGGAGCGTGCCGCACCGGCGGGCCGCGAACCCGTTCCGGATCCGTGGGCTTACTCCGCGCATCCCGGGGAACCAGAGGTGTACAGCGTCCGGGAGCTCTCCCCCCGGCACCGGACGCGCGGCTTCGCCGGCCGCTCACCTCCCCCCCCCGTGACCCGCCGGCGAAGCCGCCATCCCTCCTCGGGCGGCGCGCACCGCGCCGCCATCTGCCCGGTCCCGCCCCGCCGCGCGCGTCACTGATAACGTCCTCGACCGTAAAGACCGAGGTCAGTGCCGGTGGCACCGGGAGAGAGGAGAGGGCTGAGATGGCCGGCCGAGAGGATCGGGACACCGTGACGCACGGTCCGCTGAGCCCGTCGGCGGCCCGGGCCGAGGAACTCCTGGACCAGCTGCGGCCGGGCGGCCGGGACGTACGCAAGGTCGTGGCCTGGCTCGCCGACGCCGTGCACGGCACGGCCTGCCTCCTGGACGGCGCCGGCACCCCCCTCGCCGGAGAGCCGGGACTCCTGGCCGATGCTCTGATCACCGACCTGCTCGCCGGACGGCTCGCCTCCGCCGCCCTCCAGGACCGGGGCCGGCACGTCCACGCGGTGTGCGTGGGCCGCCCCCACGCACCCCCGGCCGGTGTGCTGGCCGTCGCCCGCGCCACACCCTTCGACCGGCCGGCCGCCGAACTGCTCAGCCGTACCGCGGCCGTGATCGAACTGCTGCTGCGGGCCGAAGCGAACGCCGCGGCCGGACGCCGCCTCGAACAGGCCGCCTCCGCGCTGCGCCTGGCCGTCCTGCAACTGCTGATGGTGGAGGACACCGTCTCCGCCCGCCGGGTGGCGGCCGGTCTGTGGCCGGGCCTGCTCGACACCGACACCGCCACCGTCTACGTCGTGGAGGTCCACCCCGACGAGCGTGAGCGGCTGACCGCCGAGTGCCTGGCCGCCACCGGCCGGCAGGCCCTCGTCGTCCGCTGCCCCGCCGTCGACGGCCACGTCATCGTCGTCGCCCCCGCCGAGACCGTCGGACGCACCCTGCGCTCGCTGGTCGGCACCCGCCCGCACACCTACCTGGGCGGCAGCACCCGGCACACCCTCGCCCGGACCGCCACGGCGTACGGGCAGGCCGTCAGCGCCCTCGCGCTCGCCCGGGTCCGCCCCGACGGCACCGCCGTCTACGCCGAGCGCACCCACCCCGAGCGTCTGATGGACCCCGGCGCGCTGCGCGCCTGGTCCGGCCGGCTGCTGCGCCCGCTGGACGCCCTGCCCCACCACACCCGCGCCGAACTGGTCGCCACCACCCGGCTCGGGCTGGAGTTCACCGCGGTGAGCACCGCTCAGATCCTCGGTGTCAGCCGCAACACCGTACGGGCCCGAATGGAGCGGGTGGAACGTTTCCTCAGCGCCGACTTCTCCCAGCTGACCGTCCGGGCCGCCGTCCACCTGGCCCTGAACACCGAGGCGGTCCACGGCCCCGCCCCGGCCACCGCCCCGCCGGACGGCGGCGTACGCCTCGCCGACCTGCTGGCCGACGCGGCGCTGCGCACCTGGGCGCACGAACTGCTCGGCCGCCTGGCCGCCGACACCCGCGACGTACGCGGCACCCTGCGCGCCTGGATCGCCGCCGGCGGCAACGCCGAACGCGCCGCCCACCGGCTCGGCGTCCACGCGCAGACCGTGCGCGAGCACGTACGCGGCGTGGAACCCGTCCTGGAACGCCGCCTGCTCACCGGCGGCAGCGATCTGTACGAGGTCGTCCTGGCCCATCTGGCCACGGGCGACCTCGAACCGCCCGCCCTGGACGGGTGGCCGCGAGGCGGTCCCGGCCCGCTTGGACGCCCGTCCGCGCGCGGACATGAATGAGGGCATTGCGGACTCACCTGTGCACGAGTGAGTCCTCCGGCTGCCCGAAAGGGCATCGGCGCGGTACCGACGGCTTCCCGGGGCACGTAGGTTCGACGGGCCGCGGACGCAGTCCGCGAGCCGCGCGCGGAGGCCGGACCGGAACGGGGGACCGGCCCGGCCTCCAGCCCGCACGGTGCGCGCCCACCGTGCCGGGCGGGCCGCACGGCGCAGCCGCCCCGGAGGCTTGCGCCTCACCGCTACGGAAGCCGCGTGGCACCGTCCCGGAGGCCGCGCACCGCGGTGTCCCGGAGGCCGTCGGCGGCCGCCCTGTGAGGAACACCACCGCACCGCCGACTCCCTTGCGCGCGGGACCGGTTGGGGTGGTCACGGGACCCGGGGACGGGGCTCGTGCCGCCACCGCCCCGGGACTTCTGTGAAGATGGGCAACCGCTGTGCCCGGCCACGTCTCACCGTCGAGCCGCCTCTGGCGGCACAGCACGGCACGCCGTCCGGCCCCTCACGCAAAGCGACCTCCCGTGGCTTCCTCCACCCCTGTCTCCCCGGCCCCGCCCGCCACCTCGGGCCGTCGCCGGGTGTCCCCGCCCGCGCCCCGCCGCCCCGAACGCCGTGCGGCGACGGGCGAGGACCGCGCCCCGTGGCGCGCTTTGCGCCACACCGGCATGCGCTGGTGGTCCGCCGCCAATCTGGTGTCCAACGCGGGCACCTGGATGCAGCTGACCGCCCAGAACCTCCTGGTGCTCCACCTCACCGGCTCCGCAGCCGCGACCGGCCTGTCACTGTCCGTGCAGGCCGCCCCCGGACTGCTGTTCGGCGTCCTCGGCGGCTCCGTGGTGGACGCCTGGCCGCGCCGGCTCACCGCCACGGTGAGCCAGGCCCTCCTCGCCCTCGTCGGCTTCCTCACCGCGGCACTCGTCCTCACCGGTCATCTGACGGTGCCGGTGCTCATGGCGCTCGGGGCCGTCACCGGCCTCGTCGCCACCGTCGACGCGCCCGCCTGCGCCCTGTTCGGCAACGACCTCGTCCCGCCGAAGGACGTGGCCTCGTCGATCGCGCTGGGCTCCGTGGTGAGCGGCGCCGGCCGGGTGGGCGGCACCGCGCTGGCCGGTGTGGTGGTCAGCTGGTGGGGCCCCGGAGCGGCGTACGTCGCGAACGGGGTGTCGTTCCTGGCCGTCGCCGCGGTGATCCCCTTCCTGCGCCCGCACCCCGCCGCGGGGGAACAGACTCCGGTGTCCCGGAGAGCGACGGAGCGGACCGCCGGCCCGGCGCCCGAACGGCGGGGCACCGCGGCGCGCGACGGCCTCGCGTTCTTCCTGCGCCGCCCGCGCCTGGTCGCGTTGGCCGGCATCACCGCGCTCAGCAGCGTCTTCGGCCGGAACTACGGCCTGACCCTGGCCGTCCTGGTCACCGGGCCGCTGGGCGGCGCCGCCGGGGCCTTCGGGACGGTCTCCACCGTGCTGGCCGTGGGCGGCGTGGCCGGTGCGGTGCTGGCCGGCCGGCTGCGCAGCCCCTCGGTCCGGCTGGTCGGCGCGCTCGCCGCCACCGGCGCCGTGCTCCAGATCGGGGCCGGTCTGTCCCCGAGCCTGTGGGTCCTGCTGCTGCTCGTCGCGCCGATGGCCGTGGTGGAGTCCGTCTCCGACACGGCCGGCACGACCGTGCTCCAGACCGATCCGCCGGCGCACCTGCGCGGCCGCGTCCTCGGCGTGTGGCGTACCGCCGGCACGGGCTGGAGCCTGGTCGGTCCTCCGCTGCTGGGTCTGCTGATGCAGACCGCGGGCGCCCGGGGCGCGCTCGTGATCGGTGGCGTCCTGGTCGCGGGCGCGATCGGCGCCGGAGCCGTCCTGCGCGGCCGCAGGGCCCGGCGCGCAGGCGCGGGCGCGCGGCGCACCGTCCCCGTCACCTTCATGCCGGTCCCGGGCCGTCGCCCGGCACCGGCCGCTCCCGCCGCCTGCACGACCCCCGCCCACGGCGAACTCTGCGCCGCAGGCTGCACCCCGGTGGCCTGACCACCCGGCCCATGGTGGCCTGCCGGTGCGGATCGGGGCGGCCCACCCGTACGGCCTGCGGCATCCGGTGCGTGCGGACCGTGCCGGCCTACCCGTACGGCTCCAGGTGCTCCACGCGTACGGCTCACCCCAGCGGGCCCCGCGCGGTGCGCGCGTTCCGCACGGAGCCGGTCCGGCGGCTGTGGCGTGCCGTCCCGGTGGCCCGGGCGCGGACCGGTCGCGGAGGGCGTCGGCCGTTCGCCCGCCCGGGCGGCGGCTCCGCAACGCGCCGGCCGCGCCGCGCCCGCGCCGCCACGGTCACTCGCCGTCCGGTGGCGGGCAGGGGGTCAGGACGAGCATCGTCACGTCGTCGTTGACGCTCCCGCAGTAGGACAGGAGGTCGGCCAGCACCCGGTCGGCCAGGGCGGCCGGTGCGCCGCCCGCCAGAGGGGGCAACCGGTCCAGCAGCGGATAGAACTCCCCGCCGGGGCCCCTGGCCTCCGTGACGCCGTCGGAGGCCAGGAACAGTACGTCGCCGGGGCGCAGCGGAACGGTGTGGCCGTCCGGGTGCGGGGCGCCCTCCGAGAGGCCGAGCCCCAGCGGGGTCCACGGCGCGACTCCGATCTCCGTGGCCGCGCCGTCCCGCAACAGAATCGGCGGCGGATGACCGCAGGTCACCATCCGCACCGAGCGGGCGTCGGCGGAGAACTCCAGCAGCGCGGCGGTCGCGAACAGCTCCGCGTGCCGGACCTCCGCCGAGTCCATCACCAGCCGCCGGTCCAGCGCGCCCGCGACGGCCGTCACGTCCGGCCGGTCCAGCACCGCCTCGCGGAAGGCGCCGAGCAGCGCGGCGACGGTGGAGACCGCCGCCAGCCCGTGCCCCTGGACGTCGCCCATCACCGCACGGACGCCCCGCGGCCCCTGGCGCACGTCGAAGAAGTCCCCGCCGACCAGCGTCCCACGCTGCGCCGCCCGGTACAGGCCGGCGCAGCACACCGGCCCGACCCGCTCGGGCAGCGGCGGCAGCACGGCCCGCTGCGCGGCCTCGGCGACCGTGCGCTCCAGGTCCAGTTGCGCGTCGCGGCGGCTGCGCACGAAGGACAGGAACACGCTCAGCAGGGCGACGAAGCCGACCGTCTCCAGGTCGGTGTTGCCCGGATGGTCCAGCCCGAAGGCCGGCACGCTCAGCAGCACCACCACCGCGGAGCCGAGCAGCGCGGTCGCCAGCGGCCCGTACGACAGC
This sequence comes from Streptomyces sp. NPDC093260, assembly GCF_040683715.1. Lineage (NCBI taxonomy): Bacteria > Bacillati > Actinomycetota > Actinomycetes > Kitasatosporales > Streptomycetaceae > Streptomyces > Streptomyces sp. NPDC093260. The sequence goes on along the minus strand of NZ_JBFBEK010000008.1, from coordinate 268,769 downwards.
ACGGCCAGCGGCGGGATGGCGCCGAGCAGGAAGCCGATGTCGAGCCGGCTGGGGCTGACCAGGGTGGCCACGCACACGGCGACGACCAGCAGGACGGGCAATACCCGCACCCAGCGGGGCGGCGGGGCGCCCCGCAGCCAGCCCCGCCGGTGCGGGTCGCGGTGCGACACCCGGACAGGCAGCTTCAGCACACCACCACGCTGCTACGACGGCCCCCGTCCCGCACGCCGGGCCGGCGGCTCCGGGAAACGCGGGCGGCCCGTACCCGAATCGCCGCGGGGGAGGTTTGCCGCCGCCCGATCCGTGCATCCGGTAAAGCACATACCGCCAATGCCTTGTGGAGGAAAAGTGGGCATCATCGCCTGGATCCTGATCGGTCTGCTCGCCGGCGCCATCGCCAAGCTGCTCCTTCCGGGGAAGGACCCGGGCGGCGTCATCATCACGATGCTGATCGGCATCGCGGGCGGGCTCCTCGGCGGCTGGCTCGGCAAGGTGATATTCGGCGTCGATTCGATCGACGGCTTCTTCGAGCTGTCCACCTGGGTCGCCGCGATCGTCGGCTCGCTGATCCTGCTGGTGCTGTACCGGCTCGTCACGGGCAACCGCAGCACGCACCGCCACGCCTGAATGTCATGAGCGCGTCACAATGACGCCTCCGCTGGAACACCGTGACGTGTGGCCGGGCCGAACCCATCGACCCGGCCACACGCATGTCCATGGAGGAACGGCACATGTGGCCACGGTCGAACGGCTTCGTACGGGAGCGGGCGGTGTTCCGGGCCGACGACGAAGCCGTCCGGACCGCCCCCTTCGTCTCCGGGGCGTACGACGGCTCAGGCGGCCCGCCGTCGCTCGTCCGGTGAGATGGCCGCCGAGTCGCCCGCGTCCGGTGCGGTACCCCGGCGACCGCCCGGGATCAGCCGCAGATGCCTGCGGTGCCCGGCGTGCCGGCCCCGTTCCTGCGCGGGCCTGAACACGCGTTCCTCGATACGGTCCATCACCACAAGGAGCACGGAGACGAGGGGCAGCAACAGAACAGCGACCAATACCACGACGCCCCCTTGTCCGACTCCAGGAGGCGGGTGCTCCGAACCCGTCCGTTGATGGGCTCGGCGAAGTGAAGAATTCGTGACGATCGCCCATGTCGACCGGGAGTTCGCCAACTGCCCCTGCCCATGGTCTGGTTCGGGCAAAATCGGGTTCCATAAGATGTAATCTCTATCGGACCCGCCCGTGGCCGGTGCGGTGATTTCGGCGAATCTGGGGGACGGATGCCTGCGGAGAACCAGTTGTCCACGCATATCGACCAGAATGTGCCGACCGCAGCACGCATGTACGACCATTATCTCGGCGGCAAGGACAACTACGCCGCCGACCGCGCCGCGTGCGAGGAACTCGACCAGGTCGTCCCCAGCACCCGGCGGCTGGCCCTGAACAACCGCCGCTTCCTGCAGCGGGCCGTGCGCACGCTCACTCAGGAGTACGGCATACGGCAGTTCCTCGACCACGGTTCCGGTCTGCCCACCCAGGACAACGTGCACCAGGTCGCCCAGCGCGTCGACCCGGACGTCCACGTCGTCTACGTGGACAACGACCCCATGGTGCTGGTCCACGGCCGGGCCCTGCTTCAGCAGGACGACCGCACGGCGGTCATCCACGCCGACATGCGCAGCACCGACGAGATCTTCGGGCACCCGGACACGGAGCGGCTGATCGACTTCTCGCAGCCGGTGGCCGTGCTGTTCAACTCGGTCTTCCACTGCATCCCGGACAGCGACACCGACGGACCGCTCGCGGTGGTGGAGCGGGTCCGCTCCCGGCTCGCGCCCGGCAGCATCATGCTCATGTGCCAACTGGTCAGCGAGGACCCCGAGGTGCGTGACTTCGTCACGAACTTCATGGACCAGGCCACCCAGGGCCACTGGGGCCGGGTCCGGCAGGAGAAGGACGTCGCCGAGTGGTTCGAGGGGCTGGAGATCCTCGATCCGGGGCTGGTGGAGGTCTCCACCTGGCGGCCCGACACGGAGGTGGCCCCCCGTCAGCTCACGCACGAGTGGGTGGAGTTCGGCGGCATAGGCGTCGTCCGGTAGTCGCACCGCGGCCCGCCGACGCGGCAACGCCCCTCCGGATCACCGGTGGTGGTCCTGCGAGGGGCGTGCGCGTGCCCGGCGTCGCGTACCTCGGCTCAGGACGCCGGGTAGCGTTCCTTCCTCGTCCGGCGGAGCAGATCCAGTGATTCGGTGGGTGTCAGCGCCTCGTCCGCCAGCCGGTCCAGGGCGATCCGGTACTCCTCCGTCTCGTCCCGGTCCTCCAGGAACTGGGCGCTCCTGATGTGCTCCAGGTAGACGACGTCGGGCAGGTCGAACCCGCCGAAGCGGAGATAGGTGACCGGTATGGCGGGCGCCGACGCCTTGGTCGCGTCCAGCGGCACGATCTGCACCGTCACATTGGACAGCTGGGCCATCTCGATGAGGTGGGCGAGCTGGTCCCGCATGATCTCGCGGCTGCCGAGCACCCGCAGCAGCACCGACTCGTCGACCACCGCCCACAGTTGCGGGGCCTCCGGTCTGGTCAGCAACTGGGTTCGTCGGGTGCGCAGTTCGACGCGGCGTTCCACCTCGCCGGCGGTGGCGGTCGGCAGGCCGCGCTCCACCACCGCACGGGCGTAGTCGCGAGTCTGCAACAGCCCGGGGACGTACTGGATCTCGAAGGTGCGGATCGCGGCCGCCGCCTCCTGGAGTCCGACCAGCCGGTCGAACCACTCGGGCATCAGCCGCTTGTCGTAGCGCTGCCACCAGCCGGGCTCACCGGCGCGGCGCAACAGTTTGAGCAGGACCGACGCCTCGTAGTCGTTGGTGCCGTACAGCCGCAGCAGGGCCTGGACGTCACCCTCGGCCGGAGGGCGGCGGCCCTTGCCCGCTTCTATGCGGGAGAGCTTGGCGGCGCTGAAACCGAGTGCGCGCGCCGCCTGCTCCTGCGACATCCGGGCGTCCTCGCGGAATCCCGCCAACTGCACGCCGACCAGCAGCTTCAGCAGGGTCGGGGCCGGTTCGGACCGCTCCAGATACGGTTCGAGGCGGGAGAGGCGATGCTGCTCGGCGGACATCCTGACTCCCCGGTGGACCGACAGACGTACGGCAAAGACTATCGCACCGGTCCGTCACAGGGCAGGTCCGTCGGCCGAAATCGGTCTGTTGCGCGGCCTGTTGGGGAGTGCGGGCGGATGTCCGCCGCCGGCCTCACAGCAGGTGGTCGAACTCCCCGTCCTTGGCGCCCGCCACGAACGCGGCCACCTCCGCCGGGGTGTACACGAGCGCGGGGCCGTCGGGGTCGCGGGAGTTGCGCATGGCGATGTCCCCGCCGGTCAGGGCCGCGACCTCCACGCAGTTGCCCTCGGCGTTGCTGTGCCTGCTCTTGATCCAGCGGGCGTCCAACGAACTGGCCCGCACTCCGTTGCGCACTGGTGGCACCGCAGTCTCCTTGCTGTTCCGTACCGTCGTGAGGTGGCCCGGCCCCGAGGTCGAAGACCGGCCGTGCCCGACCGGAGTCTTCCCCTTCCCGCGCACTTTCACGAGAAATTTCGCGTGCAATTGCACGCGGGCGCTGACAGGGTGGATAATAGCGAGGGCGTCAACCCCCGGGTCGGCGCGGCAGATTGACATTGCATCAGGTCAACAGGGAGATGCCGTGCTCTCACCGGTGAGCTCGTCGCCCGCACCGCACGGAGCGGTCACGGCCACGCCCTCGCGGACGCACGGAACCGGCGGCCCGGCCGCCGGGACGGCGCCCGCGGCGCACGCCGCCCTCTCCGACACCGCACCCCGCCGGGGACCGCGCCCACCCGCTGCCCGCGGGAAGACGCGGCCGAGTGCGCCCGCCGTCCGCCCACGCCGGACCGGCGACGGCGCACCCGGCTCGCGGCATCCGCATCACTGAACCACCGCCCACCCCCCATAGACCGCCGCGGAAAGGCCCGACGCCATGCCCACCGCACCGACCAAGCAGCCGAGCACGCAGCGCACCGACCCCTCGACCGGCGCGACCGCCACCGCGCCGCTGGCCGGTCTCGGGCAGGTGCCCTGGAGCGACATCAGGGACTCCACCGGCCCGGCCGCCGCCATCCCGCACCTGCTGCGCCGGGTGGCCCGCGGCGACGCCGCCACCGCCCGGGTAGCCCTGGAGGAACTGCGCGAGCGCATCTGCCAGTACGGCTTCGTCGTCGAGCAGGCGACCGCCGCCACCGTCCCGTTCCTGTGGGAGCTGGCCCAACTGCCGCACGTCACGTGCCGGCCGCAGATCATCCAGCTGCTCAAGAGCATCGCCGACGCCCGGCAGTGGGAGTCCGTCGCCGCCGTCTACCCCAAACTCCTCAACCACCGGGAGAACCCGGCCGTGTGGGAGTTGCGGGCCCGGCAGGCGGTTCGCGCCCGGCGCGGCGCCCTGGACACACTGCTGACGGAACCGGACGGCGAGATCGCGCGGGCCACCACCGAACTGGCCGACGCCCTGGCCGAGTAGGCCCGTCTCGCACACCGGACGCCCCCCGGACAGCGGGCCACCGGACGTGATGTAGTCCCTCCCGGACGGTGCAAGCGCTTGCCCGTCCCCACGGCAGCTGGGAGGGGATCCGCCGATGGCGTCGCCGGAAAGACCGCTCGACCACAGCTACCGGGACGAACACCCGGTCCGCACCCTTGCCTACCTGCTGCGCGCCGACCGCGCCCGGCTGGCCGCGGCGGCGGGCGTTTTCACCGTCAAGCACAGCCCGATCTGGCTGCTGCCGCTGATCACCGGGGCCCTCATCGACACGGTCGTCCAGCACGGCCCCATCACCCGGCTGTGGATCAGCACCGGGTTCATCCTGCTCGTCCTGGTGGTCAACTACCCCCTGCACCTGCTCTACGTCCGCCTGCTCTACGGCAGTGTGCGCCGGATGGGCACCGGACTGCGCTCCGCGCTGTGCACCCGGATGCAGCAGCTCTCCATCGGCTACCACTCGCGGGTCAGCGCCGGCGTGCTCCAGGCCAAGGTGGTGCGGGACGTGGAGACCGTGGAGCAGATGGTGCAGCAGACCGCCGAGCAGGGCCTCGGCGCGCTCACCGTCCTCGTCGGCGGCCTCGCCGTCATCGCGGTGCGCACCCCCGAGTTCCTCCCCGTCTTCCTCGTCGTCGTGCCCGCCGCCGCGTTCGTCGTAGCCCGGCTCAGGGCCCGGCTGCGTACCCACAACGAGCACTTCCGGCACGAGGTGGAGACCCTCTCCTCCCGGGTCACGGAGATGACCCGGCTCATTCCCGTCACCCGCGCCCACGGACTGGAGGGCAAGGCGCTGCGCCGCATGGACGGCACCCTGCACCGGCTGCTCACCTCCGGGCTGCGCCTCGACCTGGTCAACGGCCGCTTCGGCTCGCTGGCCTGGGTGGTCCTCAACGTCGTCGGCGTTTCCGTCCTCGCCGGCGCCGCCCTGGCCTCCTACTACGGCGTGTGGGGCGTCACCCCCGGCGACGTCGTCATGCTCAGCGCCTTCCTGACCACCCTCACCAACTCCACCACCACCCTGGCCTCCCTGGCCCCCGTCATCACCAAGGGCCTGGAGTCCGTCCGGTCGGTCGGCGAGGTCCTCCAGGCCCCCGAACTGGAGGACAACGAGGGCAAGGCGGAGGTCACCGCCGTGCGCGGGGCCGTCGACTTCCGAGGCGTGGACCTCGCCTACGACCACGGGCGGCCCGCAGTGCGCGACTTCACGCTCTCGGTCGCGCCGGGGGAGACCATCGCCCTGGTGGGCGCCTCCGGCGCCGGCAAGTCCACGGTGCTCAACCTCGTCATCGGCTTCATCCGGCCCACTGCGGGCCGCCTGCTGCTCGACGGCACCGACATGGGCACCCTCGACCTGCGCACCTACCGGCGCTTCGTCTCGGTCGTGCCGCAGGAGTCGATCCTGTTCGACGGCACGGTCCGCGAGAACGTCGTCTACGGCATGGACGACGCCGACGAGGAGAGCGTGCGGGCCGCGCTGCGCGACGCCAACGCGCTGGAGTTCGTGGAGCGGCTGCCGCAGGGCCTGGACACCCTGGTCGGCGAGCGCGGTGCCCGGCTCTCCGGCGGCCAGCGCCAGCGCCTGGCCATCGCCCGTGCCCTGATCCGGGACCCGAAGGTGCTCGTCCTGGACGAGGCGACCTCCGCGCTGGACACCCGCTCGGAGGCGCTCGTCCAGCAGGCCCTCGCCCGGCTGCTGCGCGGCCGCACCACCTTCGTGGTGGCGCACCGGCTGTCGACGGTGCGCGGCGCGGACCGGATCGTGGTGATGGCGGACGGCCGCATCCAGGAGATCGGCACGCACGAGGAACTCCTGCGCCGCGGCGGGGCGTACACGGCCCTGCACGGCGGGCAGGTGGCCTGACGCGCCGTCCGGCGGGCGGAGCCGGCGCCCGCCGGATCGCTGCACGCCGGGACGTCGGTCGACCGCGCGAATCCGGCCACGCGTACGAAGAATTCACCGTCCGAACGCCCTGCCGGACGCAAGCCCTCCGCCGTCGTGGGCTTCTGACGCCGCGTTCTTCGGTGTCCGTCGTGCGCGCCGTTCGCCCAATCTTGGCCGAACGCCCGAAAAGCACCTATATTGCGGATACCTCTGCCGGGTCGTGCGGCGCCCTGACGCCGCGCACGGGGGTTGCCCGGGCATGTGCGGCCGAGTGTTCTGCGGAGGTTGCGGTGAGTGTCCCCCAGAGAATCCAGCCCGGCGGGCGGCAGGACCGCACCGCGCTCCGCGCCCTTGGTGCCGGACCCGCGGCGACGGGCCGGGCCACCGCGCGGGTGCGGTCCGGAGCGGAGGGGCGGCGACCGTGAACTGGCGCGAGCGCGGCGCATGCCGCTCCGAGGACCCCGAGCTGTTCTTCCCGCTCGGCGAGGGCGCGCTGTCGCTGCGCCAGATAGAACAGGCCCGCGCCGTGTGCCGGCGGTGCCCCGTGCTGCGCGAGTGCCGTGAGTTCGCCCTGCGCCACGGGGAGTACGACGGCGTCTGGGGCGGCATGACCGCGCGGGAGCGCCGTGCCGCCGCGAGCAGCGGTTCCGGAGGCAGCCGCCGGTGACCGCCGCCGCATCCGGGCGGCGCGGCCCGACCGATACGGAACCACCGGAAACCGACTGAATCCGGTCAATCACCTGCCGCGAGGCGGTCGGCGTGCATGGCACGGCGTGCCTGGGGCATACGCAGAAAAAATTCGAGAGAGGGGCGCTCCGTGCTGGTACCGGACCCGAAGGTCGTCAGGACGTTGCTGACTCGGTACGCATCGCTGAAGATCGCTCAGGCGGAGAGGGAGCGGGCCGATACGGCTCGGGAGCTGGAGGACGTCAGTTACACCCTGTGCGTCATGATGGGCGCCACCGGCGTCGAGGAGGCCATCGACCGGGCCGACGCGCTGCTCCTCGCGGCCGGTCGCACCGCCGGCGCCGTGCCGGACGCCGACGGGGACAGCGGTCTGTCGCTGGCCGTGTGACGGCGCCCACCGGACGGACGCGGGGATCCGGGGCCGGCCCTTGCCTGGCACCGCGTGCCGGGACGCCGGCCGGCCCATGGTCGTGATCCGGCCATGGACGACCCGCCTCCACCGCTCCGCCCACGTCCCGCACCCTCCAGCCGCACCGCCGCCGCCCGGCGCGCCGAACCCGCCGGGGGAGCGGGCCACCGGTCGCGGCCGCGTCACGGAGCCGTCAGGCGCCGGTCGTCCGCGCACCCGGGCTCCCGCGGCGCGGGGCGGGACAGCCACTCGGCGATGGTGCGGGCGATCGGCAGTCCCGTCTCCACCTCGACGAACCCGAACTGCCCCGACTGGTTGCACTCCAGGAACCACCAGGTCCCGTCGCCGTCCTCCGCGAAGTCGAAAGCGCCGTAAGCCAGTTCGGCCGCCCGTAGATAGGCGAGCACACCGGCGGCCGTCCGCGGCGGGACGTCGACGGGCAGCCACGGTGCGGCGGCGGTGGCGAACCGCACGTCCACCTCGTCCGGGTCCGCGTCCGCCGGGGTCTCCTTGCGGGCGGCCAGCAGCCGCTCGCCCACCACGGTCAGCCGGATGTCGGCGCGTTTGGCGATCCGCCGCTGGAGCAGCGTCGGGCCGTAGGCGACCGCCGCGAAATCCGTGTCCGGCGCGACCCGGCTGGTGGGCACCGCCCGCGGCGGCTCCTGCGGATGCGCGCCGGAGACCGGCTTGACCACCAGGTCCGGGAAACGCGCCGCGAACTCCCGCGCGGCCTGCGGGAAGGTGGTGACGATCGTGGCGGGCACCGGCAGTCCGCAGCGCTGGGCCAGTCGCAGCTGCCACGGCTTGTGCCGGGCGCGCCGGGCCGCGTCCGGATGGTTCATCCAGCGCGCCTCGCAGCCGCGCAGCATGCCGTACAGGGCCTGTCCGGCCTCCTCGGTCAGCCAGGGGGACGGGTGCGCCGCCCGGGCCGCCGGCGCACCCGGTCTGCGCACCCAGACCGAGCGCAGCCCGCTGACGCTCACCAGCCGTCCCCCGGCGGACAGATGACCGCGGAACGACCCGTGCACGTACTCGCCCGACAGGGCGACCCCCGCGGTCAGATCGGCCGGGTCGAGCCGGACCACGGGCACCGAGGCGGCGTTCAGGCGGACCACCACCATGTCCGCCGTCACGTCCTCCTCGCCGGTGAGGATGAGTACGGTCATCGTCGCCGGCCGTGTTCAGTCGTCGAAGTGTGTTTTGGAGCCCGCTGTGGAGGTCGTGGTGCCCAGCTCCCTGAGCAGCGCGGCGTCGGTCGCGGCGATCCGGCCGTCCAGGAGCACGTTCAACTGAAGTCCATCGTCGTAGACGTACGGGAGCACGGCCTCGCTGTCCACGGCGGGCCGGGCGTAGTTGAGCGCGAACGGTTGCATCGTCTCTCCCCTGTCGGTGCAGCCGCGATCAAGCGGTGGTCGTCCTTGCGGCGTCGCTTGGCCCGCTGACTTTGTTTCGGGTTCCCGACCCTTATACGAATCGAACGGGTGAATGGTTTCCTTACGGAGCGTAGTCGTCGGCGCCCGGCTGCCTTCGGAAGCCGAAACGGCCCGGCCGGGGCGCCGGCAGGGCGGTCTCGCGGCCGACGGCGCCGTGCAGCGTGCGCAGCGCCAGCAGCAGGACGCCGATGTCGTCCAGGTACACCGGGTCGGGCAGCACGTCGAACGGGAGGACGAAGTAGAGGATCGCCCCCCAGAACACCCAGCGCGGCCCGGTCGGCAGCCCCGCGCGGCGCAGGTCCCGCCGGGCCCGGACGAGCCGGATCAGCAGCACGGCGGCCACGGCGAGGACGGCGGCCGCCGCCGCACCGGCCAGGAGGAGCACCTTCGAGGTGGAGTCCACGGGTCCGCTCCCCTTTCCGTCCGTGAGGGTTCCCGTCCCCCAGCTTCTTGCCGCCCGGCGGCCGGTCACTCCCGCGCCGCGCCCGGGTGGCGGTGTGGTACGGCCCGCTCTAGTAATGGTCAGGGTAAGTCGCGTGTCGCACTTCGGGGGCGCAGGAGCGGCCGCATCCCTGCCCTGGAGCCCTGATGACCACCCGCTCTTCACCACCCCAGCCGAACCTGTCCGTCGTCGTCGCCGAGGAGGCCCCCTGGGCCGGTCCGCCCGGTGGGCCGGCGGGCGACGGAGAGGGCGAACACGCGGACGGCGAACCGGCCCCGGCCCCGGACCCGGCGGCCCCCGGCACGGCCGTGACCCCCGGTCCGTCCTCGGCGTCCGCTCCGGCCCCGGGCGCCGCCCCCGCAACGGCCTCCGGGCCGTCGCGGGCTGCCGTGGCCGAGTGGCCCCCGGAGGATGTCCTCCGGTTCGTCACCCTGCTGGAGCGGTCCCCGGCGGTCCGCGCGGCGGTCGGGGCGCGCAGCGCCGACGCGCTCGCCGCCGGTCTCGTCGGACGGCTCGCCCGGGACCCCTCCGGCGAGTCGAGCGCCCGGCAGGAGCAGTTCCCGCCGGGCGAGGAGCCGATGACCGGCCCCACCGGCGTCCGCGGTGCCGAGCCCGGCGCCGGACCCCGGCCGCCGGGGGAGGACCGCGCCCCGGGGCCCCTCCGCGCCGAAGTCGCCGGGCGGGTGGCCGCGCGGCTGGCCTTCTGGCCGGGCTGGGTCGCCGCAGCAGCGCTCGTGGTGTGCGCCGCCGCCCACTTCCCGCTGCGCCGGGAGGGCGCGCCCCTGCCCGTCTACGTCCTCGCCCTGCTGGCGTCCGGGCTGTGCGGGGCGCTGGCCGTCGCGCTGGTGGTGCGGGCCGGGGTGGTGGTGCTGGTCGCCGGCTCGGTCGTACCGGCGGTGCTGGCCGGGCTCGGGTACGTCGAGGGCCGGTTCGCGCCGCGGGAGCTGGCGCAGGCCCTGTCGATCACGGTGGCCCCGCCGGCCAGCGCGGGGCTCACCGCCGTGTGTGCCTCGCTGGCCTCGCTCGCCGCGCTCTCCCTGCTGCTGATGGTGCACATCGCCGAGCGGCACCCCACGCCGCGGCCCGGCGGCTGAGCCCGGCGCGAGCCGCACGAGCAGCGTCGGCCGGCCGGCGGAGCGACCGTCAGCCGGCCAGCGCCTCGAGCACCCGGTCCGGCGTCAGCGGCAGTTCGCGGAAGCGGATCCCGGTGGCGTGGTGGACGGCGTTCCCGACGGCCGCGGCGGCGCCCACGATGCCGATCTCGCCGATGCCCTTGCTCCCCATCGGGTTGAGGTGGCTGTCGTCCTCGTCGATCCAGTGCGCCTCGATCGCCGGCACGTCCGCGTGCGCGGGCACGTGGTACGAGGCGAGGTCCGGCTCCGCGAAGTCGCCGAACGCCGCGTCCATCGTGCTGGTCTCGGTCAGCGCCATGCCCAGCCCCATGATCATGGCGCCGACGAACTGGGACCGCGCGGTGCGCGGGTTGAGGATGCGCCCGGCCGCGAAGACGCCCAGCATCCGGCGCACCCGCACCTCGCCCGTCACCGTGTCCACGCCCACCTCGGCGAAGTGCGCCCCGAAGGCGTGGCGCGCGTACGAACTCTCCGCGTCCGCCTGGCCCGCCGTGTCCGCGCGGGCGCTGAGCCCGGCGCCCGGCGGTGGGCCCGCGTGGTCGGCCAGGCGAGCCGCCAGCCGGACGCACGCCTCGTGCACGGCCCAGCCCCACGACGCGGTACCGGAGGAGCCGCCGGCCAGCGACGCGGCCGGCAGATCGCTGTTGCCCACCTCGATCCGCACCCGCTCCAGCGGCACGCCGAGCGCGTCCGCCGCCACCTGCGCGAGCACCGTACGCGCCCCGGTGCCGATGTCGGTGGCGTTGACCCGCACCTCGAACGTGCCGTCCGGCAGCGCCCGGGCCTGAGCGGTGGACGGCTGCACCAGCACAGGATAGGTGGCCGCGGCCACGCCCGTCCCGAGGAGCAGCGGGCCCTCCGCCCGCGCACGCGGCCGCGGGTCGCGTCGCGCCCAGTCGAAGCGCCGCGCGCCCTCCCGGAGGCACTCCACCAGGTGGCGGCTGCTGAACGGCTTGCCGCTGTCCGGCTCACGGTCGGGCTCGTTGACGGCGCGAAGCTCCACCGGGTCCATGCCGAGCGCCTCGGCCAGCTCGTCCATCGCGGACTCCAGCGCGTACATGCCGGGGCACTCGCCCGGCGCCCGCATCCACGAGGGGGAGGGCACGTCGAGCCGGACCACCCGGTGGGTGGTGAGGCTGTTCGGCGCGGCGTACATGACGCGGGCCGGCACCGCTGCCTGCTCCACGAACTCCTTGATGCGCGAGGTGCAGGTGGCGACCTCGTGAGTGAGCGAGGTCAGCCGGCCGTCGGACGCGGCGCCCAGCCGCAGCCGGTGCAGGGTGGGCGCCCGGTGGCCGACCACCGCGGGAAGACAGCGGCGGGGGAGCGCAACGGTGACGGGCCGGCCGGTCGAGCGGGCGGCCATCACGGCGAGCACGACGTCCGGGCGCGCGGTGCCCTTGGAGCCGAAACCGCCGCCGACGTGCTCGCAGACGACCGTGATCCGCTCCGCGGGCAGTTCGAACAGCGCGGCGAGCGCGTCGCGCACATCGCTGCCGCCCTGGCTGGAGGTGTACACCGTCAGCCGGTCCGCCGTCCACTGCGCCGTACTGGCGTGCGGTTCCATGGGGTGGTTGTGCAGCGGCGGGACCCGGTAGGCGACGTCGAGACGGACATCGGCCGCGTCGAAGGACTTCTCGGGATGCCCGTGCTCGCGGCGTCCCGGGTGGCCCCCGTTGGCGGTCTCCGGCTCGTAGGCGTCCGGGTGGTCCGGCGTCAGCGTGACGTCGAACGGCTCCTCGGCGTACTCGACGCGGACCGCCGCCGCGCCGGCCCGCGCCGCCTCCAGGGACTCGGCCACCACCAGGGCGACGAACCAGCCCCGATGCGGCACCTCGGGGGTCTGGAGGACGGCGAGGATCGGGTCGTCGGGCTCGGCGATCCGGGGTGCGTTCTCATGGGTGAGCACGGCGAGCACGCCCGGCATCGCCAGGGCCGCCGTCGTGTCGACGGCCGTCACCCGGCCCCGGGCGATCGAGGCCGGCACCGGCCAGGCCTGCGCCCGGCCGGGCAGCGGGTGCTCGGCCGCGTAACGGGCGCCGCCGGTGACCTTCAGGCGCCCCTCCCGACGCTCGGCCGGAGCGCCCAGCGCGGTTGCGGTGGCGACCATGGAGTCCTCCTGTGACATGACGGTTCGGGTCCTGGCGGAAGGGGGGCAGGGCGGAGGTCAGGCGTCGGCGGTCGCCGCGAGCCGGGTCAGGACGTCCACGGCGAGGGCGCGGGCGAGCGGCACCTTGTAGCCGTTGTCCCGCAGTGGCCGGGCCGCGGCCAGCTCCCGGTCGACGGCGTCCTCGAACGCGGCCGGGGTGGCGGGCCCGCCCCGCAGCGCCTCCTCGGCCTCCACCGCCCGCCAGGGCCGGTGGGCCAGCGCCCCGAAGGCGAGCCCGACGTGCTCGACCGTGCCCCGGGCCACCCGCAGCACCACCGCCACCGAGGCGAGGGCGAAGGCGTACGACGCCCGGTCGCGGGCCTTGCGGTAGGCCGAGGGGAGTCCGGCGGGCGCGGCCGGCAGCACCACGCCGGTGATCAGCTCGCCGGGGCGGATCACGGTGTCCTGCTGCGGACTGTCCCCGGGCAGCCGGTGGAACTCGGCCGCCGGGACGCCGCGGGCGCCCTGCTCGCCGTACAGCTCCACGCGCGCGTCCAGCGCGGCCAGGGCCACGGCCATGTCGGAGGGGTGCGTGGCGATGCACTGCTCGGACCAGCCGAGGACCGCGTGGTCGCGGTGCACGCCCTCCCGGGCGCCGCAGCCGCTGCCGGGCTCGCGCTTGTTGCACGGCTTGGACAGGTCCTGGAAGTACTGGCAGCGGGTGCGCTGGAGCAGGTTGCCGCCGGTGGTGGCCGCGTTGCGCAACTGGCCGGAGGCGCCCGCGAGCAGCGCCTGCGACAGCACCGGGTAGCGGTCGCGGACCAGCGGATGCGCCGCGAGGTCGCTGTTGCGGACCAGGGCCCCCACCCGCAGCGAGCCGTCCGGCAACTCCTCCACCGTGTCCAGCGGCAGCCGGTTCACGTCCACCAGCAGGGTGGGCTCCTCGACGCCCAGTTTCATCAGGTCCACCAGGTTGGTGCCGCCGCCGAGGTAGCGGGCGCCGGGGTGCGCGGCGCAGGCCTCGGCGGCCTCCTCGACGGTGGTGGCGCGGACATATCCCAGCGGGTTCACCGGATCACGTCCTCGACCGCCTCGACGATGCGCGGATAGGCGCCGCACCGGCACAGGTTGCCGCTGAGCCGTTCGCGGATCTCGTCCGCGTCGAGCGGGACCGGCCGACCGGACGGTGCGGCGGGATCGGTGACGTGCGAGGGGTGTCCGGCGGCGGCCTCGGCGAGCGCTCCGACGGCCGAGCAGATCTGGCCGGGTGTGCAGTAGCCGCACTGGAAGGCGTCCCGTTCCAGGAAGGCGTGCTGGAGCGGGTGCAGCTCCTCCCCGTCGCCCGCGAGGCCCTCCACGGTGGTGACCTCGCAGCCGTCCAGGGCGACCGCCAGCTGCAGACAGCTGTTCACCCGGCGCCCGTCGACCAGCACGGTGCAGGCACCGCACTGGCCGTGGTCGCAGCCCTTCTTCGCGCCGGTGAGGTCCAGGTCGTCGCGCAGGACGTCCAGCAGGACGCGCCGGTTGTCCAGGACGAGGGTGTGGGGCTTGCCGTTGACGCGGAGCGTCGTCACGGAACGGTGTGTTTCGCTGCCCATGGCGTGGATGACCTTCCCGACGTGCCGTGCCGCTGTGTACGGACAGACCGCGTATCCAGCCTGCGGCGGCTGACACGTCCCGGCACGCGGGACTCGCGCCGGACCGAGGACTTCAGTCCTCGGTCCGGCGCGGGTCCGGAGCGTCCGGCGGGGGACCGGGAGGAGCCGGGGGACCGGGGGGCGGCGGGACGGAAGGCTCCCGCCGTGCGCCGGCCGCGGGGAGGGCGGCGGCCGGCCCGGGCTCGGCGGCACCGGGTCGCAGGGACAGGGCCGAGCTGCGGAGCCGTCCGAAACCACGCGCCAGCTGCTGGAACGGCGAGCCCGCCGAGCCGCGGCCCGGCTTCGGCACGGGCAGCGCGCTCGGCGCGCCGGCCGCCTCGCGGTAGACGGCGAGGGCTTCGTTGGCCCGCTCGGCCGCCTCGCGGTACAGATCGCGGGACTTGGTCATCGCGTCCAGCGCCTCGGCGTACATCGCGACCAGCTCCCGCGCGCGGGCCAGCTCCTCCTCCATGGTCATCAGGTGCCACTGCTCGCGCAGCGCGGCCAGCGCGGCCTCCCCGCCGTCCGGCAGGGGCAGCGGCAGTGCGGCGAACCGGGTGACCGCGTCGAGGACCTCCACCGGCTCGGAACCGTCCAGGAAGACGCTGCGTACGGAGAAGTCCTCCGCGTCGTAGTCGGCGCCGGCCGCCGCGCCGGGCAGGACGACCGCGCCGCCGCGCGGCACCCGGGCGCCGAAGTCGTCCAGCACCCAGTTGACGGCCCGCAGCCGGTGCGGGGCGGCACGGTGCTCCACGACCCGGTGCCTCAGCCCCTCGGGCAGCAGCCGCACCAGCGCCTCCCTGCCGCGCGCGTCGGGCGTCATCGCCTCGTGCACCACGAGGTGGACGCACCAGGTGTCCCGCACCGCGTGCCGCAGCACCCGCCGCAGCTCCTTGTCGTCCTCCGGGAGCGGCGTGGCGTCCCCGAGACGTGCCCCGGTGCCGCTCTCCCGGTCCCAGCCCGAACCCGGGTCCCGTGGCCAGAACATCGTCGCGGGGGAGGGCCACCGGGCGTCCCAGGGCTGCTCCGCCTCGGCGATCAGCACCCACTCCTGGTCCAGGGCGGAGCCGCGCTGCGGCGACAGGGCCAGCCGGGCGCGTACGGTCACCTCGCCGGGCGCGAGCCAGCGGGCCTCGAAGACGTGGTCGTCGTCGGGCCGGGCGTCGTCCGGTTCGAGATGGCTGTGCAGCCCGCCCTCGGCCGTGAGCTGCTCCAGCCGGCGCCGTACGACGTCCGCCGCGGCCGGGCCGGTGTGGCGGCCGCGCGCCGACCACACCGTGGGCGGAGCCGCGGGACGGGGTGAGGAAGAGTTCGACATGGGCCAATCTGCGGGCGGGGACGGCGTACGACTGCCAGTATCACGGTAGCGGATCATGATCTCTCGCCCGGGGGTCGCACGCCGCCGCGTCCCGGCGCGCCCGCAGCGGTCCGGCCGCCGACGCTCCGTCCGCCGGGCCGCGCCCGAGGTCAGCCGGTCCGTGCCGTGCTCGTGCCGCTCTTGAGCAGCCTGTCGGTGACGTCCGCGCTGTCGGCGGCGGGCGGCGGCGTCACGTTGACGTCCGTGCCGAAGTCGGAGAACTTCAGCACCGTGGTGCTCGTCACCCGCGTGTCCTCCCGGCCCGGGGCGCGCTGCGCGAGCGGCTTCAGGCTCATCCGCACCCGCTCCTGCCGCATCCGGCCCTGGCCGTCCAGCCACAGGTCCACCGGCAGCGTCGCGCTGCCGAGCTGGTGGCTCAGCTCCGCGGCCTGGGCGGCGCCGCCCTTGGCCAGCGCCGACACGGGCACCTTCACCCGGTAGCGGGTCACGGCCGTGCCGTCCACCGTCTCCTCGCCGACCCGGGTGACGTCGGCCGCCCGCACGTCCTTGACGTAACCGATCGGCTCGGCCGGGTCGCTCGCCCGGGTGCGGCCGGCGGACCCGGAGCGGGCCAGGCGCTCCAGGTCGACGCGCATCCAGCTCTTCCCGCCGGGCAACCCGGCCCGCTGGGAGCCGGACGGCTTCTGGTAGAGGGTGCCGTCGACGACGCGTTGCTCGATCCTGCTGCCCTGCGAGGTCACGGTCATCCGGCTGGCGCCGTTTTCGAGGTCCACCACGCCGTCCCCGTACGCCGTCACCTTCTGCCCTTCGGCGACGGCCTCGCTGGTGACGGTCATCCGCGCGCTGTCGGCGGCCACGGTCTTCCGGTAGGCGTCCTGGACCGCCTGCGCCCTGGGGGTCGCGTTCGACCCCGCACCCGCGGCGCCGTCCCGGTCCGTCCCGTTCCCGGAGCCGTTGCCGCAGGCGCTCACCCCTGACACCAGGCTCAGCGTGGCGACGGCGGTGGCGATCCGTACTCGCGACACGGTTCCTCTCCTCCCGTACGGGTTCGTCGGTCTCTGTTCGGTTCGTCCCTGCTTCCCTGTCCGGGACCGCTCACGCCCGCCCGGTGCGCGGACGTGGAACGAGCCGTGCCACGGGGGGCACGGCTCGTTCGTACGGAGTCGTCGCCTACGGACGCTCCTCGGCGTCCTCGGGGCGCGCCTCGCCGCCCGCGATCGTGTCGGGGTAGCCGGCCTCCTCGGAGCCGTCGTCACGGCCCGGGTGGACGCCGCTGCGGGCGCCGGGCTGGCCGCCGCTGGTGGTGCCGTAGCCGCCGGGCACGCCCGGCGTGCTGTCCGCGTCCGCCTGCTCGCGCGAGATGTGCCGGGTGGCGCGGACGCCCGCGTGCCGCTCCGGATACGGATAACTGAACGGACGGGAGGCGGCGCGCTCCTCCTGGTCCCGTTCGATGTCGTTCTGCCCGGTCTCCCGCCGTTCGGCGCCGCGCGGCTCTTCGGGACCGGGGGTGTCGCTGTGTCCAGTCATGCCGTCCGGGTACCCGCCGCCCCCGCGGCCATGTGGGCTCAGCAGCCGTCCTCCATGCGACGCTGGTCCTGCTCGTCCCAGGTGCGGGTGTCACGGGGCTCCACGTAGGGCTCCTCGTCCGCCGGGTGCCCGCCGTCGATCACGCGCTGGCGCGCCATCTCCGCGTCGAACTCCAGCCCCAGCAGGATGGCCAGGTTGGTCACCCACAGCCAGACCAGGAAGATGATCACACCGGCCAGTGCGCCGTACGTCTTGTTGTACGAGCCGAAGTTGGCGACGTAGAAGGCGAAGCCGGCCGAGGCCGCCAGCCAGATCACCAGGGCGAGCACACTGCCCGGGGTGATCCACCGGAAGCCGCGGACCCGGGCGTTGGGGGTGGCCCAGTACAGCAGGGCGATCATCATCGTGACCAGGACGACCAGGACCGGCCACTTCGCGATGGACCACACGGTCATCCCGGCGTCGCCGAGGCCGAGCGCGGTGCCCGCCTGGCGGGCCAGGCTGCCGGTGAAGACCACGATCAGCGCGCTGGCGACGGCGAGCAGCATCAGGGAGACCGTCAGCGCCACCCGCAGCGGCAGCACCTTCCACACCGGGCGGCCCTCGGGGACGTCGTAGACGGCGTTGGCCGCGCGGATGAACGCGGCGACGTAACCGGACGCCGACCAGACGGCGCCGAGCACGCCCACCACGGCCAGCACCGAGCCCAGACCGGCGCTGTTCTGCAGCTGGTGCACCGCGTTGACGATGATGTCCCGGGCCGGACCCGGCGCGAGCTTCTGCAGGTTGTCCAGGACCCGCTGGGTGGCCGAGTGACCGGCGATGCCGAGCAGGGAGACCAGCACGAGCAGCGCGGGGAACAGCGCGAGCACGCCGTAGTACGTCAGCGTGGCGGCCCGGTCGGTCAGCTCGTCGTCCTTGAACTCGGCGACGACCCGGCGCAGCACCGCGAGCCACGAACGGCCGGGCAGCTCGGTGGGCGAGTCGGGGGCGTCCCGCTCGGCCGCGGCGTCCGGCCCGAACTCCTCGGGCGACTTCTCCCGCGCGTCCGGAGCCTCGTGCGCGCCGCGCGCGTATTCCCGCCCGTCGTCCTCGCCGCGCTTGCGGGCGTCCTTGCCGGTGGAGTGGTCCCGGTGACCGGGAAGGTGCAGACGGTTCATGCACTCCGGGTGTCCGCCCAGCGGCCAAACACGCGTGGCGGACGCGGCGGGTTCGGCGCCGCCACGCGGCGGCGCCGGCGAGCCGGGATCCCGTCGGCGCCGCGCGGACACCGCGATCCGGCTTCCGCCGCGCGGGCGACACGGGCCTGCGCGCGCGCCGCACCCGAAGCGCCTGCCGACCGAGCGCGGAGCGCGCGCCGGGCTCGGTGCGCGGCCGCTCCGCCGGGTGTCGGGCGGGGCGGGTTCCGGGATACGTGGCGCGCCCGCCCGGCCCCCCAGGGCCCGCGCCCCGCGAGGGCGTCGCGGCGGTGTTGCTTCCGTCCGTGCCGCGGCACGAGTACGGGCGGCCGCTTCCGCCGGGGTGCCCGGGCGGGTCCGGGACGCATGCTGTGTCCACCCGGCCTCCTGCGGGGCCCGCGCTCGCCGAGGGCGCCGCACCGGTGCTCCCGCCGCCCCGCGAGGGACGGCGTCCGAGGAGCGGGAAGACGCGACCGCCTCCGCCGGAGGTCGAGGCCCCGGGTGGAGGCGGGTGGCGCGCTCGCGCGCGGCGGTCGTACCGCGCCTGGCCTACGCGCGGCCGTCGGTCCCGCGCCGGACGCGCCAGGCCGGGAGGCGGCGCCTGAGTTCCCCGGCCGCGCTCGGCCGCTCCCGGCGCGTGGCCGGGGCGGCGGCGACGAGAGCGGGGCGCGGCACAGCGCGGGGCGGCACAGGCTGCCCCGGAGGGGCTACGCGCCGCTGGCGCGCAGCATCTCCTCTCGTTCCACGATCTTCACCCGCTCGCGGCCCTCGGGCTCGCCCAGGGCCTTCTCCGCGGCGTCCAGGCGGTACCAGCCGTCCCAGGTGGTGAAGCGGACGTTCCGCTCGGCGAGGAAGGCCTCGACCGCCTCGGGGGCGGGGGAGGCCGGCGTGTGCAGGCGGCCGTTGGCGTGGTCGTCCAGCAGGTTGGCGACCGTCTCGTTGGCGTCCCCCTTTGTGTGGCCGATCAGGCCGATCGGACCGCGCCGGATCCAGCCGGTGACGTACGTCGACTGGACGTGCTCGCCGGTCTCGCCGATGACCCGGCCGCCCTCGTCGGGCACCGTGCCCGAGGCCTCGTCCCACGGCAGCTTCGGCAGTCGGTCGGAGAGGTAACCGACGGCGCGGTAGACCGCGGTGACGTCCCAGTCCTTGAAGGTCCCGGTGCCCTTCACGTTCCCGGTGCCGTCCAGCTCGGTGCGCTCGGTGCGCAGCCCGGTCACCTTGCCGTCCTCGCCGAGGATCTCGGCCGGGGACTCGAAGAAGTGCAGGAACAGCTTGTGCGGCCGGTCGCCGATGTCGCGGATCGCCCAGTTCTCCAGGGTCTTGGCGACCATGTCGGCCTGCTTGTTGCCGCGCCGGGTGGCGATCGAGCCCTCGTCGTAGTCGATGTCCTCGGGGTCGACGATCACCTCGATGGTGGGGGAGTGGTCCAGCTCCCGCAGCTCCATCGGGCTGAACTTCGCCTGCGCGGGGCCGCGCCGGCCGAACACGTGGATCTCCAGCGCCTTGTTGGCCTTCAGGCCCTCGTACACGTTCGGCGGGATCTCGGTGGGCAACAGCTCGTCGGCCGTCTTGGCCAGGATGCGGGCCACGTCGAGGGCGACGTTGCCGACGCCGAGCACCGCGACCTTCTCGGCCGTGAGCGGCCAGGTGCGCGGCACGTCCGGATGCCCGTCGTACCAGGAGACGAAGTCGGCCGCGCCGTAGGAGCCGTCGAGGCCGACGCCGGGTATCGGCAGCGCCCGGTCGGCCGTGGCGCCGGTGGAGAAGATCACCGCGTCGTAGAACGCGCGCAGGTCGTCGAGGCCGATGTCGTTCGGGTAGTCGACGTTGCCGAACAGGCGGATCTGGGGCTTGTCGAGCACCTGGTGGAGCGCGGTGACGATGCCCTTGATCCGGGGGTGGTCGGGCGCGACGCCGTAACGGATCAGGCCGAACGGCGCCGGCATCCGCTCGAAGAGGTCGATGGACACACCGGGGTCGGCGGCCACGCCGGATTTGAGCAGGGCGTCGGCGGCGTAGATGCCGGCGGGGCCGGCTCCGACGATGGCTACCCGCAGGGGGCGCGGCATGATCAGGTTCCCTTCGAGCGGCGGACGACTCGACCGCAACCCTAAACTGAGGCAAGCCTTAGTCGGTACCGGGGTCCCGTCTATGAGGTCATAAGGCGAGGTTATGGGTTGTCAAAGGTCGGGTGATGGGTCTCGGCGAGCCGTCCGGAGGGCGCCCTCCGGACGTGCCGGCAGGACGGGACGCGTCCGGTCGGGCATGGTGGGCTTGTGATCGGACTGGCCGCGTGCTTCGCCCTCCTCGGAGCCGCCAGCAACGCCGTCGGCACGGCCTGCCAGCGCAAGGCCGCCGCCACCGTACCGGCCGGCGGCGGCCTGCGGCTGTTGTTCGCCCTGGCCCGGCACCCGGTGTGGCTGGCCGGCATCGCCGGTGTGGTGTGTTCCGCCATGTTCCAGGCGCTGGCGCTGGTCAACGGCCCGATGGCGCTGGTGCAGCCGCTGTTCATCATGGAACTGCCGTTCGCCCTGTTCATCGCCGGTCTGCTCATGCGCCGGGGACTGCCGGCCCCCGGTTGGTGGGCCGTGGGGGCCATGGTGGGCGGCCTGGCGATGGTCCTGGTCGCCGCCGACCCGTCCGGCTCGCACGACCAGGCGCCCATGGTGCGCTGGATGCCCGCGCTGGCCGTCGGCCTCGGCGTGATGGCCGCGGCCGTCGTCCTCGCCCGCGCGTCGCGCTCGTCGCTGTTCCGGGCCGCCGTGCTCGCCGCCGCCGCGGCCACCGGCAACGCGCTGACCGCCGCCATGCTGAAGTCCGCGAGCGCCACCCTGGAGACCGAAGGCTTCGCCGTCTTCCTCGTCACCTGGCAGACCTACGGGTTCGCCGTCCTCGGCATCGCCTCGCTGCTGCTGCTGGAGAACGCCCTCCAGGCCGGTTCGCTCGCCGCCTCCCAGCCGGCGCTGACCATCGGCGACGCGACCGTGAGCCTGCTGCTGGGCGTCCTGCTCTTCGAGGAGCACATCCGCACCGGCATCTGGCTGATCCCCGAACTGTGCGGCGCCGGCCTCATCCTGTGGGGCGTCGTACGCCTGACCCGCGTCGTCCCGCACGCGCAGCAGACCCTCGCCGGCGAGGAGCCCGCCACCGCTCCGGCCGGCACGACGCCCCAACTCGCCCGCCCGGAAGGGCCGGACGGTCATACCGACGGCCGGGCGGGGTAACCGGCTGCGCATGACTTCTGAGGTGGCTCCCTCCCCGCCGGCCGCGGTCCGGTTGCGCCGGCTGTACGACGTGTACGCGGCCGGCACCGGCCTGTGGACCGTGGCGCTGGTCGCGGCGGTCCTCGGCCATGACGCCGACGTACGGCAGGTCCTCGTCCTGCTCGCCCTGCTGGCGTCCTTCGGGACCCTGTGGCTGTGGTCGGCCTGGCGGCTGTGGACCCAGCACCCCGGCCGGGGGCCGGCGCGCCGTTCGGCCTAACCCCGGCCGCTGGCGGCAGCCGAGGGGTGCGAAGGTGGTCGTATCCGCGTGAGACGGGGCAAGCCGGGTATCCGGCGGTGCCCGGACCGCCGCACCGCGCCGGACGGCGAGTGCCGCGCGGCCCGCGATCCGCGCCGCAACCGCAGGACGAGTCGAAGTCGAAGGAGTCCACGGCCATGACGGACGTATCCAGCAGGGGCGCCGCCCCGGGCGACGACCGGAAGGTCCTCACCAACCGGCAGGGCCATCCCGTCCACGACAACCAGAACCAGCGCACCGTCGGCGCCCGCGGCCCGGCCACGCTGGAGAACTACCAGTTCCTGGAGAAGATCAGCCACTTCGACCGCGAACGCATCCCCGAGCGCGTCGTGCACGCCCGGGGCGTGACCGCCTACGGCTACTTCGAGGCGTACGGCGCCTGGGGCGACGAACCCATCGGCCGCTACACCCGGGCCAAGCTGTTCCAGGAGCGCGGCAAGCGCACCGACGTCGCCGTCCGCTTCTCCACCGTGATCGGCGGCCGCGACTCCTCCGAAGCCGCCCGCGACCCGCGCGGCTTCGCGGTGAAGTTCTACACCGAGGACGGCAACTGGGACCTGGTCGGCAACAACCTCGGCGTCTTCTTCATCCGGGACGCCATCAAGTTCCCCGACGTCATCCACGCCCTCAAGCCCGACCCGGTGACCTTCGAGCAGCAGCCCCGCCGGATCTTCGACTTCATGTCGCAGACCCCCGAGTCCATGCACATGCTGGTCAACCTGTTCAGCCCGCGCGGCATCCCCGCCGACTACCGGCACATGCAGGGCTTCGGCGTCAACACCTACAAATGGGTGGACGAGGAGGGCCGCACCGTCCTGGTCAAGTATCACTGGATGCCCAAACAGGGCGTGCGCAGCATGACCGAGGAGGACGCCGCCAACGTCCAGGCGGAGTCCCTCGGCCACGCCACCAAGGACCTGTACCAGGCGATCGAGCGCAGTGAGTACCCCGAGTGGGAACTGCTCGTGCAGATGATGGACGACCACGACCACCCGGAGCTGGACTTCGACCCGCTGGACGACACCAAGACCTGGCCCGAGCAGGACTTCCCGCCCAGGCCCGTGGGCCGGATGGTCCTCGACCGGATGCCGGAGAACTACTTCGCCGAGAACGAGCAGATCTCCTTCGGCACCGGCGTACTGGTGGACGGCCTCGACTTCTCCGACGACAAGATGCTGGTCGGCCGGACCTTCTCCTACAGCGACACCCAGCGCTACCGGGTCGGCCCCAACTACCTCCAGCTCCCGGTCAACCAGCCGAAGAACGCGCCGGTGCACACCAACCAGCGCGACGGCCAGATGACGTACCACATCGACGGCGGCGGGGCGAACCCCATCGTCAACTACGAGCCGTCGATCACCGGCGGCCTCCAGGAGGCCCCGCTCCCGCGCCACGACGAGCAGGGCCCCGAGATCCGCGGCCGGCTGACCCGCAGGCGCATCCCGCGCGCCAACGACTACCTCCAGGCCGGCCAGCGCTATCTGCTGCTGGAGGACTGGGAGCGCGACGACCTGGTGAAGAACTTCGTGGACCAGCTCTCCCAGTGCGACCGTCCGGTGCGCGAGCGCATGGTCTGGCACTTCCTGATGGTCGAGAACGACCTCGGGCTGCGGGTCGGCAAGGGCCTCGGCATCTCGCCCGAGGACGTGGCGCACCTGGAGCCGCTGCCCGGCCAGGACCTCACCGACGAGGACCGCAAGCGCCTGGCCGACCTCGGCAAGAACCCGCCGCGCGACGTCGAGGGCCTCACCATGACCCACTGCGTCCCCGACGAACGCCACGTCGTCGCCCGCTGACCGGCGCGGCCCGCGGCCGGGCACGCGAAAGGGCCGGGCACCGCCCACCTCCCCAGGAACGGCGGCGCCCGGCCCTCGTCGAAGGGCTCAGCTCACGCGGCGGGTTCAGCGCGTGGTGAGCAGACCCTGCCGCAGCCGCGCCAGCAGCCGGTTCAGCAGCCGCGAGACGTGCATCTGGGAGATGCCGAGCCGCTCGCCGATCTGCGCCTGGGTCAGCTCCTCCACGAACCGCATGTGGATGATCTGCCGGTCCCGCTCGTCCAGCTCGGCCAGCAGCGGGGCCAGACTGTGGACGTCCTCCACCAGCTCCATCGCCATGTCCTCGGCGCCGATGAAGTCGGCCAGGATGCTCTCGCCGTCCTCGCTGCCGCTGACCGCCGCGTCCAGCGAGGCGGAGGTGTAGCCGTTGGAGGCCACCATCGCGTCGACGACCTCGTTCTCCGGGAGGTTCATCAGCTCGGCCAGCTCCTTGGTGCTGGGCTTGCGCCCCAGCCGGCTGCTCAGCTCCTCCGTCGCCTTGGCCAGCTCGACGCGCGCCTCCTGCAGGCGCCGCGGCACGTGCACGGCCCACGACGTGTCCCGGAAGAACCGCTTGATCTCGCCCACGATGTACGGCACCGCGAAGGAGGTGAACTCCACCTCGCGCGCCAGCTCGAACCGGTCGATCGCCTTGATCAGCCCGATCATGCCGACCTGGACGATGTCCTCCATCTCCTGCGGGCCCCGGCTGCGGAACCGGCCGGCCGCGTAGCGGACCAGGGACATGTTCATCTCGATCAGCGTGTTGCGGGCGTACTGGTACTCGTGCGTGCCCTCTTCCAGGTGCGCCAGCCGGTCGAAGAACACCCGCGACAGTGCCCGCGCGTCGGTCGGCGCGACCTGGGAGGGGTCGGCCACCTCCGGCAGCTCCGTGCGAGCCCGAGTCGCCTTCACCTCTGTGGTCACCGCCATCGTGCGGTCCTCCTCTGCCAGCCGATGCGTCTTCCCTGCCGTGCCCGCCCCGTGATCACGGGCGGACTCCGCAGCGTCTACCCCCGTCGCGAAACCTCACACTCATTATTTCCCGGCGAGTTTTCCCGGCGCCCCCACCCCGGCCGTCAGGCCTGATCGGCGCGGGCCGGGGTAACCGCCGCCCGACACGACGAGCAGCGCGCCGCGCCCCCGCGTCCGGGGCGCGGCGCCGTACGGACAGGGGGTTGGGATGAGACGTCTGGTCCATCGCCTCGGCGGCCGGTCGCCGCGCGAGCGGGCGGCACGGCAGGCCCGGCACGTGCGGGCGCAACTGGGGGTCGCCGCCGACATCGCCATCACGGCCCGGCGCCGCGCCCTCGCCGACGGGCAGCCCGGCCGCACCGGGCGCGCCGCGCGGGGGCGGGTGACCGTCGACGACGTCCTGGAGTACGCCCGGCAGCACTTCGGGCTGGTCGCGGTGCCCCGCGAGAAGGCCGCCGCCGTGCTGCGCGCCCGTTACGAGCTGCGCGGCGGGCGGCGCGATCTGGACACCGACGCCTACACGCTCTGAACGGCGCCCCGCCCGCCCTTTGGCAGCCGCAGCCGGGCCCCCTGCCGGGCCAGCTCCTGCTGCACCAGGGCGTACGGCACCTCGCGCGGGACGCGCCCCAGCCGGCCGGCCAGCGCGGCGCAGACCCCCGCCGCCTGGCCGGTCGCCATCGCGATGGGCATCACCCGGTACGACGAGTGCGCCACGTGCGAACCGGAGATGCACCGCCCGGCGACCAGCAGCCGGTCGAGCCCGGACGGCAGCAGGCAGCGCAGCGGGATGTCGTAGAACCGGCCCCGCGGGACGCGCCTGATCACGGTACCGCTGCCCTCCGGGTTGTGGATGTCGATGGGGTAGGCGCCGTGCGCGACGACGTCCGGGAAGGACCGGGCGTCCAGGATGTCGTAGCCGGTGAGCCGGTAGTCGCCCATCACCCGGCGGGTCTCGCGCACCCCGATCTGGGTGCCGCTCTGCACCGCGTACGCCGTCTCGAAGCCGGGCACCCGCGAGCGCAGGAACCGGTCGATCTCGGCCAGCTGGCGCCGCGCCGTCCACTCAGCCCGGCTCAGGTCCCACACGTCGATGCCGAGCGCGCCGGTGACGCGGGTGCTGTTGACGGCCACCTCGTGCGGGTGCGGCGTGCCGAAGAACAGGATGTCCTCACGCGGCAGCCGCAGCTCGCCCGCCTCCGTCGCCTCCCGCACCAGATCCCACAGCCCGTGCACGCCCCGCCACTGGTCGGGGTGCTCGTGGACGTACCGGCTGAAGTGCTCCTGGGCGAAGTCGGCCATCCGGAACATCAGCGTCATCGGCTGGACCAGCCCGTCCTCCGAGCGCCCCACCTCGAACGGCGCCCCGCACGCGGCCGCCACGTCGCCGTCGCCGGTGCCGTCCACGACCACGCCCGCGTCGATCACCACCGGCCCCGACTTCGTCTCGAAGACCACCCGCCAGCCGTCCTCCAGCGGCAGCGCGCTGGACGCGAACGAGTGGAACAGCATCTCCACCCCGGCCTCGTCCATGAGGTCCAGCAGCACCAGCTTGAACAGCTCCGGGTCGAACGGCACGGTGTAGCCCGTCTCCAGGGACGGCGGGATGCAGCCCCCGCACGCGGCGAGCCGGTCCAGCAGCCGCCACAGGAAGCCGGCCACCACCGGCTCGCCCTCGCCGTGGTCGGCGGGCAGCAGCCGGTCGCGGGCGCCGTCGTCGCCGAACACCGCCTGCTTGTGCTCGTTGTGGAACGACATCAGCGGCATCACCAGCGCGACGGTGGCGTTGCCGCCGAGGAACGCGTACCGCTCGACCAGGGTGACCTCGGCGCCCGCGCCGGCCGCCGCCCACGCGGCGGCGGTCCCGGCCGGTCCGCCGCCCACCACCAGCACGTCCGTGCGGCCCGCGTGCTGGGCCGTGCGCGGCGGCAGGCCCACGGTCCGCGGCTGCCCGGGCCGGCGCAGGACAGGCATCAGACGTCCCGCCCGCCGCCGGCCGCGCCGCCCTCGGCCGCCGTGCCGAGCAGCTCCGGCCCGTACGAGCCCGCCACGGCCGCGCCGCCGGCCGTCTCCCCGGCGGACGCCACGATGTCCCCGGCCGGGCCGGACGGTTCCGCGCGGCCTTCGCTCCCGTCTCCGTCCCCGTCCTCGCGGCCGGCGGATCCGGTCCGGGGCGGAACGGGGCGTCCCGCCCGCCGGTCCATGTCGTCCAGCAGCGCCCCGCACCGCGCGCAGGTCTCCGCGGCCAGCTCCCGCAGCTCGCGGACCCGGGTGCCGAGGTCCACCCGGCGCTGCGGGAACTCGTCCCACAGCCGGTCCACCTCCGCCAGCAGCAGCCCCACCTGCTCACGGGCCACCCCGACCAGCGCCGGAGCGCCCAGTCGGCGAGCGAAGTCGAACACCTTCCCGGCGTACGGCAGCGGCAGCACGGGCAACCCGGAGACGGCCGCGAAGATCAGGAAGTGCAGGCGCATGCCCACCACCAGGTCCAGGTGGCTCATCAGCCCCAGCACCTGCCCGGGCGTGTAGGCGCTGTGCAGGATCCGGCCCCGGTCCGGCGCCGTCATCCGGGACAGCACGGCATGGGCGTGCCGGACGTCGTGGCGTTCCATGGGCATGAACACCACATGGGCGTCCAGCCGCCGCACCAGGAAGTCGGCCACGTCCGCGAGCAGCGCGTGGTAGTCGCCCTCGTCCAGCTTCTCCGCGGCCCGCCCCGGCTCGCGCACCGACATCCCCACCAGCCGGGCGTGCGCCGGCACGCCCTCCTGGCGCATCATCTCCGCGGTGAACGGCTCGGGCGGCAGCAGCAGCGCCGGATCGGCCGTGACGACGAGGTCCCGCTCGACGCCGACCTCCTCCAGGACGAGCCGCGACTCCTGGTCGCGCACCACCACCTCGTCCATGTCGGCCAGCACGGTGCGCACCGCCTCCCGGTCGTCGCTCTCGTGCAGCGGCCCCGCGCCGACCGCGTAGGCGAACGTGCGCACCCCGTGCGTCTGCGCCGCGCGCACCAGCTTCAGATAGCGGCGCGCCTCGCCGTCGTAGAGGATGCCGCCCCCGCCGAGCACCAGCAGGTCCAGCCCGGCCAGCACGTCGGCGACCTGCTTCTGCGGGACGCCCTCCCAGGGCACCACCTCGTCGGCCATCGGCTGGTGCGCGCGGGTGTGTTCGGCGTCGCGGCTGAAGACGATCAGCCGCGCCTCGGGCCGGTGCCCGCGCAGACAGCCGAGGACGCACTGGAGGATGGCTTCGTCGCCGATGTTGTAGCCGCCGTAGGAGCCCAGCAGGCCGATGCGCGGGGCGGCTCCCGGGCCGGGCGGCCGGTGCGGTGAGGTGGT
Organism: Streptomyces sp. NPDC093260; assembly: GCF_040683715.1. NCBI lineage: Bacteria > Bacillati > Actinomycetota > Actinomycetes > Kitasatosporales > Streptomycetaceae > Streptomyces > Streptomyces sp. NPDC093260. Next base: position 240,846 of record NZ_JBFBEK010000008.1, on the reverse strand, counting down.
CATCCGGAACTCCGGTTGCGTGGGGCGGGAGGTGGCCGGGCGGACAGTCCCGGGCGGGTGCGCGGGCCGAGTTGCCTTCACCTGACGAGGAAAACACCTTCACGGCCGTCCGGCAGCCCCTGCCTGTCCGGTCGGGGGCCGACCGCCGGGCCGCCGGGGCGGTTCCGCCGGGTCAGTGGACCGTGGCGCGGCCGGCGTGTGGCAGCAGCCGGGCGTGCTGCCCGCGCGGGCAGTGGACCAGCCGCTCGGCCAGCCCCAGCCGGCGCGCCTCGGCGAGGAAGTCGCTCAGCGGGGAGCGGAAGACCCGGTAGTCGTCGTAGTGCACCGGCATCACACGCCGGGCGTCGAGGCGGCGGGCCAGTTCGGCGCCCTGCGCGCCGTCCATGGTGACCACGAAGCCGCCGGGGAGCCGGGTGCCGCCGAGGTGCAGCACGGCCAGGTCCGCGGTGGGAAAGCGGCGGGCGATCTCGTCCAGGCCGTCGTACAGCAGGGTGTCGCCCGACAGGTACAGACGCTGTCGCACCGGGCCACCGGTCGGGCCGAACTCCAGCATGGCGCCCATCACCGGCGGCAGCAGCCGCCGCAGCACCGGTTGCAGCGCGTGCCGGCCGGGCAGCGCCGTCACCCGCACCTGGGACCCGCCGCGCCGGAACACGCCGCTCTCCCAGGTGCGCAGACCACCCGCCCGGTGGAACCCCTGCCAGGTGCTGAGCCGGCGTGCGGCGTGCGGCGTGGTGGCGATCGGCACCGAGCGGTCCAGTCGTCCTCGCGCCCGCCGGTCCCAGTGGTCGCCGTGCAGATGGGAGAGGACCACCGCGTCCAGGCGGGGCAGGTCGGCGACGTCCACGGCCGGTTCGGTGACGCGTCGGCTCACCAGCCCGTACCCGAGGTGTGCCGCCTCGCCCCGGTGCAGGAAGTTGGGGTCCGTCAGGAGAGTGAGGTCGCCGTAGCGCACGAGGACCGTCGCGGTGCCGATGAAGTGCAGGTCGAGGGCGTCGTCGAAGGCGGCCATGGGGCTCCTCCTTGCCCGACGGGCGCGGCCCGTCCGTGGTGTGCGTGTCTCTTCGCCGTAGGCGTACGCCGTGCGGAGTACCCGCGCCGGGAGACGTCCATACGCGTCGGAACTGCCCTGTGCCCGGGCACGGCAGGTCACCGCGGCCGCCGCCCGTGCCGCTTCGCCTACAGGGACCGCAAGGCCACCTCGGCGGTGACCAGCTTGCCGTTCGGCCGGGGGACGGTGCTCAGCGCCCGGCTGCACGAGCGCACCAGGAACAGCCCGTGCCCGCCGACACGGGTCCCGTCACGCTCGTGGACCAGCGGCAGCGCGGGGGAGCTGTCCCAGACGGTGATACCGAGCCGGGCCAGGTCCTCGGACAGCTCCAGCAGCAGACCGCACGGTCCCGGCGCGTGCCGCAGCGCGTTGCCGACCAGCTCGCTCACCACGAGCTGCGCGTCCTGTTCGGCCCGGCTGGTGACCGGGGCGTGGGCGGTCCGCGCCGCCAGGGCGAGGAACGCGTGCACGGCCCGCCGCGCGTCGGCGGTACGGGCGGCCCCGGCCACCCAGGCGGCCCCGTAGCGCAGCGCGGCGGCGGGCCGGTTCCGCTCGCGCCCGTCCGGCGCCTTCTTACCCAGAGGGGTGATCATAGGAGTACCGTTTTGTGCCGCTCGTCGTGGTTCGTGCTCTCTGACCTCGCTACGGCTACCCGGTGTTCACCGTCCGAAGCCGACCGGACGGGCGAGAGGCCGCCCGGTCGCCGAAGTGGCCCCGGCCGCCGGAAGCGACGATCGTGGGGGAGGACGATCGTGTGATCGAGGTGTTCCGCCCGGCGCCCTGGGGGAACGCGCCATTCGGCGCACGGCCGCGACGGCCGGCGTGTGCTCGGGCCGCGACCGGGAGGAGCGTTCGTGAACAGCAAAGCACGGCCGGACCGATCCGGCGGCCGGCCGGCGGGCGCCCCCGACCCCCGGCGCTGGAAGGCCCTGTGGGTCACCCTGGCCACGGGGTTCATGAGTCTGCTCGACGTGACCATCGTCGCCGTGGCTTTGCCCTCGATGCAGCGCGACCTCGACGCCTCGGCGGCCTCCGTGCAGTGGGTGGTCTCCGGCTACGCCCTGGCGTTCGCCCTGGTCCTGGTGCCGGCCGGCCGGCTCGGCGACGCGATGGGCCGCCGCCGGATCTTCCTGGGCGCCCTGGCCGGCTTCGTGCTGTGCAGCGCGGCGGCCGGTGCCGCGCCCACCATCGGATGGCTGGTGGCCGCCCGGCTCGCGCAGGGGGCGTGTGCCGGCTGCCTCGCGCCGCAGAACTCCGCGCTGATCCAGCAGATGTTCCGCGGCGCGGAACGCGGCCGGGCCTTCGGCCTGTTCGGCGCGACGGTGGGCGTCTCCAGCGCGGTCGGCCCCGTCACCGGCGGCCTCATCCTGGCCCTCGCGCACGGCGCCCAGGGCTGGCGCTGGATCTTCTACGTCAACGTGCCCGTCGGCGTCCTCGCGCTGCTGCTCGGGCTGCGGCTGCTGCCCCGCGTCGCCCCCGGCCGCCGGGAACGGCTCGACCTGCCGGGCGTGACCCTGCTGGGCGTGGGGGTGCTCGCCCTGATGCTGCCCCTGGTGTTCGCCGAGAGCGGGGGACTGCGCCGGCTGTGGTGGCTGTTCCCGGTGGGCCTGGTGCTGCTGGCCGCCTTCGCCCGCTGGGAGGCGCGGGTCGCGGCCCGCGAAGGCCAGCCCCTGCTGGACCCCCGGCTGCTCACCAGCACCCGCGGCTACGCCGCCGGAACGGCCGTGGGCACGCTGTACTTCGTCGGGTTCAGCGGGGTCTGGCTGGTGTTCGCGCTGTTCTTCCAGAACGGCCTCGGTTACGAGCCGTTGCGCTCGGGCCTCGCCGTGACGCCGTTCGCGATCGGCTCGGCCGCCGGCGCGGTGCTCTCCGGGCGGCTGGTGGAGCGGCTGGGCCGGCTGCTCACGCTGTGCGGGCTGGTCGGAGTGGTCGCGGGCCTCGGTGCGGCGGCCTGGATCCTGTGGTCCGCGCCCGCCGGCGTGATGACCTGGCTCGCCGCGCCCGCCCTGTTCGTCGGCGGCCTCGGCAGCGGCTGCGTGATCTCCCCGAACGTCACCATGACCCTGCGGGACGTGCCGGTGCGGATGGCCGGGGCGGCGGGCGGTGCGCTCCAGACCGGGCAGCGCCTCGGCGGCGCGATCGGCACGGCGGCCCTGCCCGGCCTGTTCTACACCGTGCTCTCCTTCTCCGGCCGCGACTACCGCGAGGCGGTGGCGCTGTCGGTGGGCGCCGCGCTCGTGGCCCTGTTGGCGGCCCTCGCGGTCGCGCTCGCCGACTTGCGCCACGACCGCGTCGGCGGCCCCGCGGACCGGCCGGCCCCCGCCGCCCCGGGCCGCGAGGGCCGGCGCCGGGAGGCCGAACGGGGGGCGACCCGGCCGAACGGCGGATGACGGTCGCCCTCCACCCGCTCTACTCGTCGTTGTGGCGCCACCGGCCACCGGCCGGTGGCGCCTCGAAGCAAGTGGCCGACACGGCGTTTCCGCCGAGGTCGTTGTCGAACACCCGGCAGTCGGTCCAGGTCCCGGACGGCGTGATGCGCAGGCCGTGCGTCTGTGTCCTGACGGGCTGGTCGTCGCCGATCCTGTTGCCGTCCAGCCACGCCCGGGTCACCGTGCCGTCGACGGCCAGCCCGGCCCGCACCGCGACGGTGGGCGGCAGTTCGTAGCGGGCCCCGGGCTCGGGCACACCGTCCCACCAGGCGGTGTCCGCGCCGGGCCGGCGCGGGGCCAGGGTCAGTTCGGTCGCGGAGTTGCGGGTGACCACGGCGCTCTGCCCGCCCACGGTCACCTCCTTGCCGCGGTGCCCGTCCGGCGGCCAGTCGGCGTGGTCGTCGGTCAGGGACAGCGCCGTACAGCGCACTCCGGGGCCACCGCCCGAGGCTGCGCCCGCCTGGCGGCGGCCGTTGTCGCGTATGCGGTTGTCGACGATCGCCGCGTCCCGCACGGCCGCGTCGAAGCGGACGCCGTCCAGGGCGTTGTCCCGGATGTCGTTGGCCTCCAGGACGATGTCCACGGCCGGTTCCTCGTCACCGCCGGCCAGGTTGTGCTCCCAGTAGCCGTACCGCCCGTTCTCGCTGATCCGGTTGCCGCGCAGGGCGTACGGTCCCGGCGTGTTGCCGAGCCCGACCCCGTCGCGGACGTTGCCGTCGATCACACAGCCGGTCACGATGCCGCCCCGGCCGCCGATCTTCGACGTGCCCTGCGAGGACACGTCGAACCCGGCCTCATGGTTGCCGATCATGGTCGAGGAGGTGACCAGCAGACCGTCCGCGCCCCAGTCGGAGATGCCGAACCGGTTGCCCTCGGCGTGACAGGCGGTGATCCGGATGCCGCAGGTCAGCGGCCAGTCCTTGTTCTGCAGCTCCAGGAAGATCCCGTTCGTGCCGTTGCCGGTGGCGGTGCACGCGGTGACGGTGAGCCGCTCGACGCGCCCCCAGCCGCCGATGCCGATACCGATCCCCGCGCCGCCCATCTGCCCGCCGCCGTCCTGCCGCCCGCACCGCTCGACCAGCACCCCCTCGACGACCGTGTCCTGGAGGAAGTCGCAGCCGAAACCGGTGGCCGCGGTGTCGTGGATGTACAGGTCGCTGAACCGGCCGCGCAGCACGTACTGCATCCCGAGCCCCTTGGCCAGCACGTCGTACTCCTCGGTCTGCACGCCCGAGCCGTCGATCTCGAAGTGGGCGAAGGTGAGGTCGGCGAGGAAGTTGTCCCGTCCCGCGCCGTGCTGGGCGGCGGTGAACCAGGCCAGCGGCACCGGCGTCGTCCGCGCGCCGGGATTGGCCAGCACGAAGCGGGTGGCGCCCCGCCCGGCGCCGATCAGCGAGACGCCGCTGCGCCAGAGCGTGGGCCGGTCCCGCATGAGATAGGTACCGGCCGGCACGCGCAGCACCCGCGGCCGCCCGTCGGCGGCGCAGGCCGCCCCCAGCTCGTCCACCAGGCGCTGCAAAGCCGGCTGGTCGTTGGTCACCCCGTCGCCGGCCAGGCCGTGCTCGCGGGCGTCGACGGTGAGGGTCTCGGGCATGGCAACGCTCCTTCCCGGCTGCTGCGCGCCGGGTACCCCGGGCGCTCATGCGGGCAACGGCGGCCGGATCGCGGGTTTGCCGGACGCCGCACCGGACACCCGACGCCGTGAACACCGACGTCGATTGCGGCTTGGAGTGAGCGACAGTGGCTGGTGACGAAAAGGGCAAGGCCAAGAAGGAACAGATGAAGGGCAAGGCCAAGGAGACGATCGGCCGCACGCTGGGCAACGAGCGCATGACGGCCGAGGGCCAGGCCGAGAAGTCCAAGGGCGACGCCCGGCAGGCCAAGGAGAAGGCGAAGGACACCTTCAAGCCGTGAGGCGGCTCCGGACAGGGTCCGGGCGACGGCCTGGACACGTCGCGCGGAAGCCCTGACGGCCGTCCCGCGCGGCACCTCTCACACGACGCCTCTCAGCGGGGTCCCCGTCCGACGGACGGGGACCCCGTCGGCGTGCCAGCGGACGGTTCGTCACCGTCCTCGCCGGTCGCCCTGACGGCGGGCGTCCTCGCCGGGGGAGCCCCGGCCGGGGCAGTCGTGGCCGCGGACGCCGCCTCGGACGGCGTACCCCCGTCCGACGCGCGGTCCGGCGCCGTCTCCCCGTCACGCGGAGCGCCCGCGCGCTGCGCCGGGCCCGACGGCACCGGCGCGTGTCCCCGCCTGGCCGTGTCGGGCAGCCGCCGGTGGCCGCCGCGCAGCGCGGAGGCGAAGGCGGCGACCAGAGCCATGGCGGCGGCGACGCCGAAGACGACGGTCAGCCCGTGGTGGAAGGGACCGGACACCAGCCGCGGGAAGAAGGCGTGCCCGGTCAGCGTCGCCCGCTGCGGCGCGGACAGCTGATCCAGCGTGCCGCCGGCGGAGAGCAGGTGCTCGATCGGGTTGTCGCCGAGGAAGGTGGCGAACAGCGTGCTCCCCGGCGGCAGCGAGGCCGCCTGCTCGGCCGCCCCGGACGGCACCCCGTGCGCCTCCAGGCCGTCGCCGAGCGCCGCGGGCAGCGAGGCGGCCAGCCCCGAGATCATCAGGGAGAAGAACACCCCGATGGACAGGGCGGTGCCGGAGTTCTGGAACGTGGAGCGCATTCCCGAGGCCACGCCCCGGTACTCCGGCGGCACACTGCCCATGATCGAGGAGGTGTTGGGCGCCGAGAACATGCCCTGCCCGAACCCGCTCAGCAGGAGCAGCCCCGCGAACGGGCCGTACGCGAAGTCCACCGGCAGCGCGAGAAGACCGGCGAAGGAGGCCGCGACCAGCAGCAGTCCCGTCGTCGAGAACAGCCGGGCTCCGAAGCGGTCGGAGAGGTAGCCCGAGACGGGTCCGGCGAGCAGGAACCCGACGGTCAGCGGGAGCATGAAGATCCCGGCCCACAGGGGGGTGTCCTCGAAGTCGTAGCCGTGCAGCGGCAGCCAGATGCCCTGGAGCCAGATGATCAGCATGAACTGGAGCCCGCCGCGCGCGATCGCCGTCAGCAGCGCGGCCAGGTTGCCCGCGGCGAACGCCCGCACCCGGAACAGCCCCAGGCGGAACATCGGCTCGGCGACCCGGCTCTCGATCAGGCAGAAGAGCGCGAGCAGGAAGGCGCCGCCGGAGAGACCGGCGAGCACCCACGGGTTGCCCCAGCCGGTCGCGGCCCCGCCGTAGGGCTGGATGCCGTAGGTGAGGGCGGCGAGCAGGATCCCGGCGCCGGTGGCGAAGGTGGCGTTGCCGGGCCAGTCGATCCGGCCGCGCCGACCCGTCGAGGTCTCCCGCAGACTGAGATACGACCAGATGGTCCCGGTCACGCTGATGGGCACGCTCAGCCAGAACACCGCGCGCCAGTCGACCGCGGCGAGCAGACCGCCCGCCAGCAGGCCGAGGAACTGCCCGGCGAGCGCGGTGATCTGGTTGACGCCGAGGGCCATCCCGCGCTGCCGGGCCGGGAAGGCGTCGGTGAGGATGGCGGCCGAGTTCGCGGTGAGCATGGAGCCGCCGAAGGCCTGCACCATCCGCCACAGGATCAGCCACAGCGCGCCCGCGCCGGCCCGGAACGGATCCAGGGACAGCGCGACGGAGGCGCAGGCGAAGACCAGGAAGCCCAGGTTGTAGATGCGCACCCGGCCGAACATGTCGCCCAGCCGTCCGAGCACCACCACCAGGACGGCGGAGACCAGCAGATAGCCGAGGATCATCCACAGCAGATAGCCGATGTTGCCCGGGGCGAGCGGGTCCAGGCCGATGCCGCGGAAGATCGCGGGCAGCGAGATGATCACGATGGAGGCGTCCATCGTCGCGATCAGGACCCCGAGCGTGGTGTTGGACAGCGCCACCCACTTGTACCCGGGGCCCGGCGGCCGCGCCGAGCGCGCTGTCACGGCTTCATCGACGTCCACGTCATAACAATAGGTTTATCAGTCTGGCCTGTAGAACCAAGGACGAGCAATGGATGTGGGCCACACGCAGTGGCCAGTACGCCGAGCCGCGGGGCGCACGCGGTGGACGTCGGACCGCCCGCGGCGCGCCCGGGGTCACGGGGCGCGGAAGGTCAGCTCCGCCTGACGCAGCCGCAGGTCCGCGATGGTGCGGAGCTGTGCGCGGGCACGCTCCAGCAGGCCGTCGAGTTGCGCCGCGTCGAGCCGCCGGTCGCGCTCGGCGAGCCCCCGCAGCACCTCCCAGGCGCAGGCCTTGCCCTGGACGCCGATCAGCAGCAGCTCCAGCTCCTCCAGCGTGCTCAGCGGAGAGCGCCGGATCAGCGCGCCGTTGCTCTTGAGCCGCCCGGCCCGCTCGCCGAGCCGCCCGGCGTACACCTTGTAGCGCCGCACCGGCAGATCCAGGGTGCGCATGAGCGCGAGCAGGGATCTGCGGTCCTCGGCTATCTCGGCGGTGATCGGCTCCATCGCGTCGCCGATCTCGGTGCCCCGACAGGACGTCGTCAGATGGCGGGAGCGCTCCATGCCCACGGTGGCGCCCGCCAGATGGTCGTTGAGGTAGATGCCGAGCAGGGTGTGCCCGCTCGGCCCGGCGAACCCGGGCAACAGGGTGCCCGCGCGTCCTTCGTCGTTCATGTGTCTCGGTGTCCTTCTCCGTCGGCCGACCGGACCGTTCGGGCGGATGGGGCCGGTCAGCAGGGCAGCTTGGCCCGGATGCCGCCGGCCACGGCGGCCGGACGCGCGGTCGCGCGGACGGTACGGCCCATCACGGCGGCCTGGCGCTGCAACTCGTGCGCCGAGTGCCGGCCGCGCCACAGCAGCGAAGGCGCTCCGCCGGTGTCGTCGGCGGCGATCAGCAGACCGCCGAGCATGGAGAGGTTCTTGAAGAAGTGGATGCGCTGCTGGGCGCGCTCGCCGGGGTCGTCGATCTCCCAGTAGCGGTGCGCGGCCAGCGTGGTCGGCACCAGGGTCGCCGCCAGGGCCAGGGCGGCGAGCCGGGGCACGCGCCCCAGGCCGAGCATGACGCCGGCGGCGACCTGGACGCCACCGCTCAGCCGTACGACCTGCTCGGTGCTCTCCGGCAGGACCGGCACCCGTTCCCTGATCCGCTGGACGACGGGCTCGGCGAGCGGGGCCACCGCTCCGGGGCTGCGCACGGAGTTCATGCCTCCGACGACGAACATCGACGCCAGCAGGGGACGACCGGCCAGACGCAGCAGACTCATGGCCTCTCCAGAGGTGAGGGGACGTGCGGCGCTGACCGGGTTCCCGGGCCGGACACATGCAATCGAGCCGACCGGGTGAAGCGGGGGTGCCGCTGCGGTCCGCGTCGGCGCCGCCCACTCGTGACGCCGGGGCGGCCGGGCGCGCGCCGTACGGCACGGCGCGCCGCCTCCGTCGTGAACGGCCCGCAGGTTCCAGGTTCCGGCCCCGGGGCACCCGCACCCGCATGGACGCCGAACGACGCCCCCCGCACCCGCTGTCCGACCAGACGCTCGCCCTCCTCGCCGGCGGCTACGGATGGCTGCCGCAGCGCATGCGCGAGAGCGGCGAGCCGGTGGTCACCACCCGCCTCCTGGGCAAGCCGGTCCTCGCCGTGCGCGGTCCGGACGCCGTGCGCTTCTTCTACGACGAGCGCAACGTGCGCCGCCACGGCGCGATCCCCGGCCCCGTGCAGGCCACCCTCTTCGGCCACGGGGCGGTGCACACCCTGGACGGCACCGCCCACCGCGCGCGCAAGACGCTGTTCCTGCCGCTGCTCCAGGCGGACCGCGTCGCGGGTGTCGTGGAACAGGTCGGCGCCGCCTGGGACGAGGCCGTCGCCGGATGGTCGCGGCGCCCGCGGGCCGTCCTGTTCGACGAGGCCGCCGTGGTGCTCACCCGCGGCGCGTACCGTTGGGCCGGCATCTCGCTGCCGGACGCCGAGGCCGAGGCCGTGGCCCGCGATCTGATCGCCATGGTGGACGGCTTCGCCACGCCGGGACCGCGCCACTGGCGGGCCCGCCGCGCCCGGCGCCGCCAGGAGGGCCGACTGGCCCGCCTGGTACGCGACGTGCGCTCCGGCCGTAGCGCGGCCGAGCCCGGCTCCATGCTGGAGCGGGTGGCCACGCACCGCGAGGCCCCGGGTGGACCGCTGTCGCCCGAGCTGGCCGCCGTGGAACTGCTGAACGTCGTCCGGCCCACTGTGGCCGTCAGCTGGTTCGTGGCCTTCGCCGCGCACGCCCTGCACCGCCGGCCCCGCGTGCGGGACCGGCTGCGCGACGGCGACCCGGTGTACGCCACCGCGTTCGCCCACGAGGTGCGCCGGTTCTACCCGTTCGCCCCGTTCCTCGGCGGCCTGGCCGCCCGGGACCTGTCCTGGCACGACCGGTCGGTCCCGGAGGGCGGCATGGTCCTGCTGGACGTGTACGGCCAGAACCACGACCCGGCCCTGTGGGGCGACCCGTACGCCTTCCGCCCGCAGCGCTTCGTGGAGCACCCGGCCGAACGCGACGAACTCGTCCCGCAGGGCGGCGGCGACCCGCGCACCGGCCACCGCTGCCCCGGCGAGGGCGTCGTCCTCGGCCTGCTGGAGACGCTGGCGGTGCGGCTGGCCCGCCTGGAGTACGAGGTGCCCGAGCAGGACCTGCGGATCCCGCTGCGCCGCGTCCCGACGCGCCCGCGCAGCGGCTTCGTGATCAGCGGGGTCCGCGCGCCGGAGCCGCGTGCGGAACCCACCGCGGCCACGGCGGGCGCCGGCGGCTCCCGCCGCTGACCGCCCGAAGACGCCCCGAAGGCGCCCCACGGACCGTCCACCGGGCGCACGACGGGACGACGCACGGCGAACGACGCCGCGACGAACGAGGAAACGAAGCACGGCGAACGACCGAACGCACACCGGCGGACAGCGCCGGAACCGCACAACCGGGCAACCGGACAACTGACAAGGAGTGCCCTGCCATGGGACACGGCGGAGACGTCATCCAGGAACTCACCACCGACCACCGCGAAGTGGAGGAGATCTTCGCGCAGATCGAGGCCCTCCCCGTGGGCGACAAACGGCGCAAGGACCTCGCCGACCAGGCCACGATCGAACTGGTCCGCCATTCCGTGGCCGAGGAGATGCACCTGTACCCGGCGGTGCGCCAGTACCTCCACGACGGCGACGAGATCGCCGACCGGGAGATCGAGGACCACTCCGAGGCGGAGCGGACCATGAAGGAACTGGAGGGCTGCGGGGCCGACGACCCCCGGTTCGACGAGTTCATGGGCCGGCTGATGCGGGAGATCCGCGAGCACGTCACGGACGAGGAGCAGAACCTCTTTCCCCGGCTGCGGGAAGCCGCCCGCCCGGAGGACCTGGAGGAGCTGGGCGAGAAGGTGCGCTCGGCGAAGAAGACAGCGCCGACGCGCCCGCACCCCGCCGCCCCCGACACTCCGCCCGGCAACAGGCTCCTGGCGCCCGGCACGGGCATGGTCGACCGGATCAGGGACGCGCTGTCCGGGCGCGGCAAGACGGGCTGACGTCCGGAGCGGGCCCGGCGGGCAGGGCGCCGTCGGCCGCCCCGCGCGGGGCGGCCGTGACCTCCGTGGTCGGTCGGCCCCGCGCGTGTGCCCGACGCCGTCCGGGCCCCTCCGTGCTGTCGCCGTCACGCGGCGAGCGCCGCCTCGACGGTCGGGTACCAGGGGATGAGCGTGTCCAGGCCGACGAGCTCCAGCACCCGCAGGACCGCCTCGCGGGGCGCCGCGAGCGACAGCCGAGCCCCGGACGCCTGCGCCGCCTGGTGGGCTGAGATGAGCGCGTTGATGCCGCTGGAGTCCATGAAGGTCAGGCCGCCGAGATCGGCCACCGTGGCGGGCGCGGCCGTCAGGCAGGACAGCAGCGTCTCCCGCAGCCGCGCGCTGCTGTCCAGGTCGGCCTCGCCCACGAGCGTCACGACGCAGGTGCCGTCCTCGGCCGTGGTACGGGTGATCAGCAGCCGGTCGGCTGCCGACGCTCCCTCGGTCTCTGCCACTCTTTCCTCACTTCTCGTGAACACCTGGCCAGGGCCAGTGGGCCGGGTGACCATGATGGCAGGGTTCGCGAGGACCGGGGCGGCGGCGGGGAGAAGCGCCCGGGCCGACCGGGCGGCTGGCGCGTGGCGAGGGACCGCCCGCCGTCCGGGGCGGTGCCCCGTCAGGCCGCCGGCGTCACCGTGAGCATGAGCGCGGCCACCGCGGTGAGCGCCGCCATGGGCGGCATGACCAGGTACGCACGCTCCAGCCAGGCCCCCGGCCCCGCACGCCGGGCCTCTGCACGATCGTTTCCGCAGCGGGCGCCCGGGCCGGTGAGGGACGTGCCCTGAGCAGGACCGAGCAGCGAGCGGCACCAGGGACAGCCGCCGTCCTCCCACCTCTCCATGCCGCCCTCAACGACGGGCCGCCGCCTCGGCAAAGCCCTCGTCCGCCATCGTGACCTCGCCGTCACCACCCCGTGAGCGACCGGTGCCCGCGCCCGCGCGGGGCCGGGCCCTCACCCGCGCCCCGACGTCACGACGAGCACGCCGCCCGGCCCCGCCGCGGCCCCATGGGCGAACCTCCCGAGCACCGTCTCCGCGAGCCCTCGCCCCTCATGCCGACCGCCCCCTCACAGGCCGGGGATCCCGCGGGGCACCGGCACCGCCGGAACGACGGCTGCTCCGGGCGGGGGGAGGAGGCCGCCGGCTCCGGCGCCCCAGGGCCGCAGCAGCGGTGCGGCGGGCTGATCCGTATGCGGCCGGTGCGCGGCCGCCCGGCCCGGAGGCGTCGGGGGCAGGGCGGCGCGAGACGTCGCGCGAGAAGTGCTGTCCATGCCCGAGTAACGGTGTGCGCGCCCCCTGTGTACGCCTCCGGCCGCCTCCCTCACCGCATCAGGTGAGGACAGCGCCCGAACGGCCCCTGCCGTTCGTCCGACAAGCGGCCCGGTCGGTCGCCGCGCTCAGTTCTTCCCCGGCGTCAGCTCCGCCAGCAGCAGGGTGCGGTCGTCGCGGACTCCGTCGGGCCCGGGGTCCGCCAGCAGCCGCCGGCACAGCGACGGCAGGGCGTCCGGGCGCCCCGGGTCCGGAAGCCCGTCGGCTCCGGTGTCCAGCGCCCGGCAGAGCCGGCTGATGCCCTGGTCGATGTCGCTGGCCCGGGACTCCACCAGGCCGTCGCTGTAGAGCAGCACGAGCGTCGGCTCGGTCAGGTGCAGCACGGTCGGCTCGTAGCGGCCCGGGCCGAGCCCGAGGGGAAGCCCGGCGGTGGCCAGCTCCACCGGCAGCGCCGCGCCCCCGTACCCGCGCACCAGCGGCGGCGGATGGCCCGCCCCCACGAAGGTGCAGGTCCGCAGCTCCGCGTCCCACTCCGCGTACATGCAGGTGGCGAAGGAGGCGCCCGGGGTGTCCCCGGCGACCGCGTCGAGGCGTCGCATCAGTTCGGTCGGGCCGGTGTCCAGCGCCGCCAGTGTGCGCACCGCCGTCCGCAGCTGGATCATGGCGACGGCCGACTCCGGGCCGTGCCCCATCGCGTCGCCGACGATCAGCCCGAGCCGGCGGCCCGACCGGGGCAGCACGTCGTACCAGTCGCCCCCGATGACGTTGTCCTGGCCGGCGGGCCGGTAGCCGTGGGCGACCCGGCAGCCCTCGAAGGTCTGGCCGGTCTCGGGGAGCAGACTGCGCCGGATGGCCAGCGCCGTGCGCCGCTCGCGTTGGTAGCGCCGGGCGTTGTCGAGCGCGACGCAGGCCCGGGCGCCGAGCGACTCGACCGCCACGGCCTCGCGGCGGGTGAAGCCGCCCTTGTCCGGGCCGCGGGTGCAGGCGATGAACCCGACGGCGGTGTCGCGCAGCCGCAACGGCACGATGAGGAAGGAGGCGCTGCGCAGCAGGGCGTTCACCCCGCTGTCGTTCGGACCGGCCCTGCGCAGCCGTTCGAAGGTGTGCCCGTCCATGCCGTCCAGGAGCTGGGTCTGCCCGGTGGCGAGGGCACGGGCGTACGGCGTCTCGCGCGGGAAGACCAGCACCTCGCCGACCGGCAGCAGGGGCTCCCAGTCCTCGGCGGCGTCCGCCCCTATGCGCAGGGCCAGCCGGCGCGCCTCGATCTGCGGCGGATCGGCCGCCCGGTGCGCCTGTTCCTCCAGGAGCCAGCGCTGCAGCAGGTACACCGAGGCCGCGTCGCAGAAGGCCGGCGCCAGCGCGTGGACGACATGACGGCCGGTCAGTTCCAGGTCCAGCTCGGAGCCGATGGCGTCGGCCGCGGGGGAGAAGTACCCGCGGCGGCGCTGCGGTGCCACCAGGCAGACGCCGTCGCGCGCACGGGCGGCGGCACTGGGGCCGGGCGGCTCGCTCGGCTCACTGCGTTCTGTGTTCCGCAGGGTCGTTGCCTTCCGGGTGGGGCCGGGTAGCGGCGGAGGGGGTCGGTGCGGAGATGGGGGGGAAGGTCGGGCCGGTCGGTGACGGAGACGGTGGCGTGTGCTGGGGGCAACTATATGATGCCCAGTCACAGTCAAGGTCACCGGACTTCAGGGGAGTTGTCATGCCGGACGGGGACGGTCTGCCGCAGGTCGTGGATCCGGGCAAGGCCAGTGTGGCCCGCATGTACGACGCCATGCTGGGCGGGGAGCACAACTTCGCGATAGACAGGGAGGCGGTGGCGGCCTTCACGGCCATCGACCCCCAGGTGCGCACGCTGGCCCGCGCCAACCGCGCCTTCCTGGGGCGCGCGGTGCGGTTCCTGGTGGAGTCGGGCGTCCGCCAGTTCATCGACCTCGGGTCCGGCATCCCCACCCAGGGCAACGTCCACGAGGTCGCCCAGGCCGCCTGTCCGGGCGCCAGGGTGGTCTACGTCGACAACGACCCGGTGGCCGTCGCGCACAGCGAGGCGCTGCTCGCCGACAACCCGGACGCGACGATCGTCACCGGCGACATACGCGACCCCGCGGGGATACTCGCGGCGCCGCGGCTGCGTGAACTGATCGACTTCGACCAGCCGGTCGCCGTCCTGATGATCACGATCCTGCACTTCATCACCCCGCAGGAGGACCCGGCCGGCATCGTCGCCGCCTTCCGCGAGGCGCTGCCCGCCGACGGCTGGCTGGCCCTCACCCACGCCACCGACGAGGACCGGCCGGACACCGCCGCCGCCGTCGGGCAGCTCTACCGCGACCGGGCCACCTCTCCGGTCACCGCCCGCTCCCGCGCCGAGATCGAGTCCCTGTTCACCGGCTTCGAGCTGGCCGAACCCGGCCTCGTCTACGTCCCGCTGTGGCGCCCCGACCGGGCCGAGGAGGTCCCGGACAACCCGTCCCGGTACTGGGTGTACGCGGGCGTGGGCCGCAAGCACGCGTAGCGTCGGCCGCAAGGGGCGCTGGGCGGACGCGAGCCGTCCGCTCCGCGCGCCTGGGCGGACAGGGCCCGGGGCGGCTGGGTGCCGGGACGCTCAGGCGGGCCGCCGTGCGCTGTGGATGGCCTGTGCCCCGGCGAAGAAGACCGACTCCTCGCGTACGGTCGCTCCCGGCCCCGGGGCGTGCACGATCGTGCCGTCGCCCGTGTAGAGCCCGACGTGCCCGGCGTCGGCGTGGAAGAAGACGAGGTCGCCGGGTTCGAGTCCGGTGAGCGGGACCTGCGTGCCGTGGCCGGCCTGCTCCTGCGCGGTGCGCGGAAGCGCCGCCCCGGCCGTCCGCCAGGCGGCCAGGGTGAGCCCGGAGCAGTCGTACGACCCCGGCCCGCTGGCCCCCTGGACGCACGGCCGGCCGATCTGCGCCCGGGCGAAGCCGAGGGCTCGCGCGGCCCTGCCCGCGTACGCGGCCCCGGCGTCCGGGGCTTGGGCTTCCGTGAACGTCCCTTCGGCGGCCGGGGCGATGGGCCCTCCGGGCACCGGAGGCGGGAGAGGGGCGGTGGGCTCTCCCGGAGTCGGGTACCGGCTCTGCCACGGCGGCGTGCCCTGCCGGGACAGCAGCTCACGGGCCTGGAGGAGTTTCCGCCGCGACCGCTCCTTGACAGCCCCCGACACCGGCTGCCGGGACCGGCCGAACGGGGTGGGCGCGGTGCCGGCCGGTGCGGGACCTGGGGCGGGTGGCGTCGGCGGCACCGGAAGCGGCCCGCCGGGAAACGCACCCGCCACCGCCTCACCGGGTGCGGGACCGGCGGACACCGGACCACCGCCGCCGGGCGAGGCGAAGACCGCGGGGTACCCGGGAGCCGCGGCGACCGGCCCGCCGGGGGCACAGACGCCGGAGGGCTCCGGGCCGCCGAGGCCCGGGGCCCCGAGGCCGGCGCTCCCGACTCCTGGGGCCTCGGGGATCAGTCTTCCGGAGCCGGGGAACCCGGGTTGCGGAGCCGCCGGTACGGGGCCTGCGAACCCCAGGTTCCCGAGGACGGGGTCCGCGAAGACCTCGCCGAGCGCCGGCGGGCCGCCCGTGGCCGGAGCGGTGCTCGACGGATTGTCACCGTCGGTCGGGCCGAACGCCGCCGCGGCCCCTCCCGCCGTACCGGGTCCCACCGGACCAGCGGTGGCCGAACCATCAGCAACCGGACCATCAGCAACCGGACCATCAGCAACCGGACCGGCAGTGTCCGGGCCGTAGGCCACCGGAGCGTCGGCTCCCGGGAATCGAGCCGTCGGGCGGTCTGCCGGCGTTGCGTCAGGCAGCGTCCCCGGGGACGCCCCCGCGCTCGGCTCCGGGCGGGTGGGGGAGAGGGGTGGGGGCGTCGGTGCGGACGGGCCTGCCGTCAGCTCGGGGATCCGCGCGGTCGTCGGCATGCCGGCCGGCAGTTCCCGCCGCGCCGGGGCCGCGTCCAGGCGGGTGAGCACGGCCTCACCGGCCGGGGGCCGCGCCGCGTCCCCCCTCGCCCCCGCCGGACGCGCCTTGCCCGGCCGCGGCCGGCGGCCGGGCGGCAGGGCCGCCGGGACGGACGGCCCCGACTGCGCGCGGGCCGCGTCGAACCACCGCCGGGCGACGGCGTCCAGCGCCGGATCGGACTGCCCGGGGGAGGCGCCGCGCGAGGACGGGCCGGACCGCGTCCGCCCGCCGCTCCTGCTCATCGCGCGGGTCGCGTTGTAGTTCCCCGTCGCGGCCTCGGCCCGGTCGTAGAGGCTGCTGACCTGCCGCCGTACCTCGGCCGGGCTGGGGCCGTCGTCGCCCGCGGCCGGTGGCCGGGCCGAGTCGCGCGGGCCCGGCACACTGATGCCCTCCGGGCGAGAGGTTCGTTCCGGCGCCAAGGAAGACGTGCTCCTTCCGTCGGCCGCCCTGCGAGGCCGACCGTCAGGCCGGCCGCCGACCCGGCGCGGTTCGCCGGAGACGATCGTGCGGCCCGGACGGCAACCTAGCGAACGTGTGTGCCTCATGTGAAGGTTCGGGCGAGGAATGTCCGGTACGTTCGTGACCTTCCCGTGATCGGTCGGTCCGGTCGGCCCGAAGCTCCCCGGACGGCGGCCCGCACGGCACGACGCCGGACGTCTCCTCGCGCGACGCGACCGCCGGCCGTGGCACCCTGGCCCCATGTGCGGCCGTTACGTCTCCACCCGCAGCCCCGATGAGCTGGCCCGGCACTTCGGTGCGGCCGAGTGGCACGCGCCCGCCGCGCCGGGGCCGAGCTGGAACGTCGCTCCGACCGACGAGGTGTGGGCCGTACTGGAGCACGCCCCGCGCGAGGGCGAGGAGCCGGGCGCGGTCCACCGTGAGCTGCGACCGCTGCGCTGGGGACTCGTGCCGTCCTGGGCGAAGGACGCGAAGATCGGTTCGCGGCTGATCAACGCCCGGGTGGAGACCGTGCACGAGAAGCCCGCCTTCCGCCGGGCCTTCGCCAGGCACCGGTGCCTGCTGCCCGCCGACGGGTTCTACGAGTGGCAGCGGGTCAAGGCCGAGGGCTCCGGCCGGGCGCGCAAGCAGCCGTACTTCGTCCATCCCGAGGACGGCGGGATCATGGCGCTCGCCGGGCTCTACGAGTACTGGCGCGATCCGTCGGTGACCCGGGACGACGATCCGGCCGCCTGGCTGACCACCTGCACCGTCATCACCACGGACGCCACCGACGCGGCCGGCCGCGTGCATCCCCGGATGCCGCTCGCCCTCACCCCGGACCACTACGCCGGCTGGCTCGACCCGCGCCGTCAGGACCCGGGCGAACTGCGCCGTCTGCTCAGCCCCCCGGCCGACGGCCGGCTGACCGCACGCCCGGTCTCCACGGCCGTCAACGACGTCCACAACAACGGCCCGGAACTGCTGGAGGAACTCGCGCCCTGACGCCCGCGCCCTGGCACACCTCGCCCCTGTGCGTCAGCCACCGCCCCGGTGCCTCGCGTCAGCGCATCCGGCCGCCGTGACACGCTGGCCCGCGCACCGCGCACCGCGCACCAGGTCGCCGTCGTGGCGCCCCGCCACCGGCCGGACGAGCCGCCGCGTCCCCTGTGCTCGCCCGGAGGAGGCTGCGCCGGACGGGCCGCCGGAAGCCCCGGACGCCCCGTGACCGGGCGCGTTGCACCCGGGCCGCGGGTGCTCGGCCCGTACCGTGCGTAGGAGATGACGAGCGGGCGGCAACGGGAGGCGCGGTGACGGATGCGGGCGGTCCGGCGACCGGGCCGGGCCTTCCGGCGGACGGGCGGGACCGCGGACGCCGGACGGGCGGCGTCGTGCTCGGCAGCCGGCCGGCGCGCTCCCGGTCCCTGCCGCCGCGCGCCCGCGTCCTGCCCCCCGCCCCCGCCGCCGAACACCCGCTCGCCGAACGCACGGTCCCCTGGCTGCGCGTCGCCGCCGCCTACGCCTGGCGCCTCATCCTCGTCGGCATCGCCGTCTACGGCGTCTTCACCGTCCTCGGCCGATTCCAGCTCATCGCGGTCGCCCTGTTCGTGGCGCTCGTCGTCACCTCCGTACTGCGGCCCCTCGCCGACCTCCTGAACCGCTGGCTGCCCCGCCCGCTGTGCGTCGCCGTCTCCCTGGTGGGCAGCCTCCTGCTGCTGATGGCGCTGCTCGCCTTCGTCGGCAACGCGGTGGCCGGGGAGTCGGCACGGCTCGCCGACGAGCTGCGCGGCGGCGTCCACCGCATCGAGCAGTGGCTCGAACGCCCGCCGTTCCGGATCAGCCCCGGCCGTCTCTCCCACCTCCAGAACCAGCTGCCGGCCTATTTCTCCGCGCACCGGGAAAGTCTGCTCAACAGCGCCGTCAGCGGCATCGGCCGACTCGTCGAACTGGTCACCGCCGGGGTGCTCGCCCTCTTCTCCTCCGTCTTCTTCCTCCACTCCGGCGAGCGCCTGTGGCGCTGGACGCGCGACCAGTTCCTGCCCGCCGGCGCCCGACCCGCCTGGGACCGGGCCGGCGCCGCCGCCTGGCACGCCTTCGCCGGGTACACGCGCGGCATCTTCATCGTGGCCGCCACCAACGCCGTGCTCGTCGGCGTGGCCCTGTCGCTGCTGCGGGTGCCGCTGGCGCTGCCGCTGACCCTGCTGGAGTTCTTCGCCGCCTTCGTGCCCCTGATCGGATCCCCCATCGCGCTCGCCGTGGCCACCGTCGTCGCCCTGGCGGGACGCGGTCCGCTCACCGCGCTGGCCGTGATCGTCCTGATCGTCGTCATCGGCCAGCTCGAAGGCCATGTCCTGCATCCCCTGGTGATGAGCTGGGCGGTCCGGCTGCACCCGCTCGTCGTCGCGGTCTCCGTGATCGCGGGCAGTATCGTCGCTGGTGTGGTGGGCGCCATCGTGGCGGTGCCCTTCGTCTCCGTCGCCTGGGCGGTGCTGTGCGCGCTGCGTACCGGTCCGCCGCCGGACCGCGAGCCCGCGGCGCGGCACGGGGCCGCCTGAGGCACGGGCGGCGGCCACGCACGGGGCTTTTCGGGGGCGGCAGAAGGGGCACGCGTCCCTGGTACCACTCCCGAGCGTGAGGAACGGTGCCGCGATGTCCGAGTACGAACGTTCACGCACGATGCCCGCACTGCCCGAGCAGGTCTTCGACCAGGCCACGGACGTCCGCCGGCTGGACGCCTGGCTGCCGGACGACCTGCACGTGCACGCCGGGGACCTACCGGCCGTCACGGTGCACGAGGACCACACCGACCAGGACATCTCGGCCCTGATGCGCGCCGAGCGCGACCAGATGCGGATCGAATGGGGCACCCGGGAACAGGGCAGCTACGCCGGCTGGCTCCAGGTCGCTGGCATCGGCAGCGGCGCCAGCGAGGTCACCGTGCACCTGTCGTTCTTCGACGACAGTCACGACCCGGGTGAGCGGGCCGCCCGCGAGGCCCTGGACGGCAGCCTGCGCCGGCTGGAGGAACAGGTACGCCTTCGCGTGGACGGCGCGGCCGGCTGAGCCGGCCGCTGTACGGGCTGTAGTCCCACTGGCTTCGGCCCGGCAGGTGCCGGCCCGGGCAGAGGCCTGCCAACGCCACAGCGTGCGGACCGGTGACCGGACCGCACGCCGTGGTTCCAGTGATTTCGGTCAGGGGCCTCAGCGACCTCCGCCTCCGCCGCCGTGGCCTCCGCCGCCGTGGCCTCCGCCGCCGTGGCCGCCGCCGCCGTGGTCGCCGCCGCCGTGGTCGCCGCCGCCGTGGCCGCCGCCGCCGTGGTCGCCGCCGCCGTGGTCGCCGCCGTAGCCTCCGCCACGTCCGCCATTGTCGTAGCCGCCGTGGTCGCCGCGGTCGCCGTAGCCGCCGCCGCAGTCGTCCCACCAGCCGCCGCCGCAGTCGCGGCTGTATCCGGAGTGATGGTTGGAGTCGTAGCCCGACTCATGGGCGGATGCGGTCCCCGCCGCGCCGATCGCAGCGCCGCCGGCCATCACGATGCCGGCTGCGGACACGGCGAAGAGACGCTTCACGCGCTGTGCTCGCATGGGAATACCTTTCTCCATCGTCTCGCGCGACAGAGCGGCGCGAGGATGATGGCCGCGCTCGCCGGATGGGATGGTGCGGCGCGGTCTGGAGCCGCCGGCTGTGAGAAGCACGTCTCGGTCTCCGACACCGTCCACGCCGCCCGCGTCGCTTCCACGGGCCGGCGCTGCGGCTACGGGCCCCTCGGTGGAGACCTCGCCGGACGGGGCGTGCCCCGGTTGCGGCTCTCACTGATAGACGCTAGTCGCCGCTTCGCCGGTCGGCATCTTGTGGCGGGAACTATTTCAACTGCCGTTCTCCCGGCGGGGAACCGCGGCGCGGCGGTGCCCCCGGGAAGCCACGCCGGCCGGTCCGTCGCGCGGGGGGACGCGGGACGGGCGTACGACGGACCGGACGGGCGCGCAAGCGCATGACGCGGCGTGCGGCGGGCAGGCGAAGCAGTGCCCGAGGGGGAGCAGACCGCGGACCTCGGCCGCCACCGCCATCAGCCGCTCGCCGGGACGTCGTCGTCCCGGCAGGGAGGGGAACGCCATGCACAGCGACAAGGAACCGCACCGCCTCGCCGGTGACCTGACCACCGAGGACCCGGCCCGAAGCGATCCGAGCCGCCCGGCCCGCACCACCGGGGAGCCGCAGTCCGACCCGGCGCTTCCGGCGCGGACGACCGGTGCGACCGAGAGGGCCGACACGGCCGGATCCTCGAAGGACCCGGGAACGAGGGACGACGCCGGGACCGCCCCAGGGGCCGCGACCGCCCCGGACGCCCTCGAGGGCGCGGGCGTTGCAGGCGCCCCCACCGGCAGCGCGGGCACCGCGGGCGCCACCGCCGCGACCGGCATCGCCGGGACGGCACACACGGCTGACGCGAAGCCCGCGGAGGACGCCGACGACGAGGTCCCCCGGTTGCTGGAGGCGGGTGACGAGCGGAACTTCCGCGATCGTTGGCGCGAGACGCAGAGCAAGTTCGTGGACGACCCCAGGGAGGCCGTGCACAGCGCCGACACCCTGGTCGCCGACGTCATCCGCACCCTTACCACCACCTTCGCCCAGCACAAGCAGGAGCTGGAGGGACAGTGGAGCCAGGGCGAGCGGGCGGACACCGAGGAACTGCGCAGGGCGCTGCGCCGCTACCGGTCCTTCTTCAACCGTCTGCTCGGCGACTGACGGCCCCGCGGCGACGGTGCTCCCACACGGCCCCGCGTCGTGCCCGGCCCCTCCACCGTGGTGGTGACCCGGACGACGCAGGGCCCGCGCGGGGTCGAACCGAACCCGAACCGCACCGCCGGCGCGACCGGGGCCAGTGGGCCGAGGTCCACGCCCTCGAAGCGGGCCGTGACAGAGGCGACGGGCCGCAGGTCCCGCGCGCCGTACCACTCCCGACGGCCGCCGCCCGCGCTCCCGCGCGTGCGGACGCCGCGCAGCACCCGCGCCGGGCGGTCCACCAGGGCGATCCACCACGGACGTACGGCCAGGAACCGGGGGACGGCGCTCAGCAGCAGGCCCAGGGGCCCGCGCCGCCCGGTGACGAAGCGCAGGCTCAGCGACCTGGAGCTGACGGTCCAGCAGCCCGCCGTGATGCGTACCGCGACCGGCTCCACGCGCACCTCGTCGAAGGAATAGGTGTCCGCGATGAAATCGGCCGTGCGCGGGTCGGGTGCGAGCAGGACGCGATGGCCGTCGGGGCGCTCCAGCATCACATCGCTGACCGGCCCGAACGGCGAGTCCGTCCAGTGACCGAGCACCAGACGCGTACCGGACGCGGTGCCCATGCCCGCGATGAAGCCGTCGAAGACCCAGCGCGCGCGGGTCCGGCGGGGTGCGCCGGACCCTTCCGGCGGCCGGCGGTCACTGTCCACCCCGGCACCTCTTCCGCTCCGGCGGTCACGGTCGCCGCCGACGCCCGGGGCAAAGGCGCGCCGGACGGCGCCCGCGCGGGTTCCCGCCCCCGACATCCCGAAACGAGCGCTGACGGCTCCGTACGCATCGGCGGTCCCCGTCGGGGTACCGGCGTGTCGTGCGGACGGCCGCGGGCGCTGCGAGACGATGGAACACGCTTGGACGGCCATGGGCAGGGCTCGGAACGGAGGGGTTGCGTGGACCAGCGGGTCGCGGGCCGGGCGACGAGGGACACATCCGGCTCGGAAGCATCCGGTACGGAAGCGTCCGGCACGGGGACATCCGGACCCGGCCCGGCCCACGCGGCCGTCCCCGGCCCGGGGACCGACGCCCCGTCCCTGGCGGCGGACGCCCCGGGACCTGCCGCCCGGCCCACGCCGCCCGGCGCCCCGGGGACCACCGGCCGGCGCGCTCCCCGTGACACCCCGCAAACCGAAGGCCCACCCGGGGGAACCTCGGGGACGGCTGATCGAGCCTCCTCCCGGGACACCCCGGAATCCGACGGCCCGCCCCCGGCCGGGCGAATCTCAGGGACGCCCGACCGGTCCGCCTCCCGCGACACTTCCGGAACCGGCGGCCCGCGCCCCCCCGACGCGCGCCGCCGCATCCCCCGTACCGACGCCCTCCTGCGCGATCCGCGCCTGGCCGAGGAGGCCGCACGGCTCGGGCCCGACGTGGTCAAGACGGCCGTGCGGCAGGCGCAGGAGCGGGCGCGGCACGGTGCCGTCGCCCCCGAGCAGGTCGCCGACACGGCGGTGGCCCTGCTGCCCCGCACGGCCGGCGGGCTGCGCCCGGTGATCAACGCCACCGGGGTCCTCCTGCACACCAACCTAGGCCGGGCGCCGCTGTCCCCGGCGGCCCGGCGGGCGGTGCGGGACGCCGCCGGGCCCACCGACGTGGAACTGGACCTCGCGACCGGTGCCCGGGCCCGCCGCGGCCGCAGCGCCCTGGACGCGTTGCGTGCCCGGGTGCCCGCCGCCGACGCGGCTCACGTCGTCAACAACGGTGCCGCCGCCCTGGTCCTGGCGGCCACCGCGCTCGCCGCCGGCCGGGAGATCGTCGTCAGCCGGGGCGAGATGGTGGAGATCGGCGACGGCTTCCGACTGCCCGATCTGCTGGTGTCCACCGGCGCCCGGCTCCACGAGGTCGGCACCACCAACCGGACGAGCGCCGCGGACTACGCCGACGCGATCGGCCCCGACACCGGGTTCGTCCTGAAGGTGCACCCCTCCAACTTCCGCATCACCGGCTTCACCCACACTCCCGCGACGGCCGAACTGTCCTCGCTCGGCGTGCCGTTGGTGGTCGACATCGGCTCCGGGCTGCTCGTCCCCCACCCGCTGCTGCCCGACGAGCCCGACGCGGCCACCGAACTGCGCGCGGGCGCCGCCCTGGTGACCGCGAGCGGCGACAAACTGCTCGGCGGGCCCCAGTGCGGCCTGCTCCTCGGCGCCGAGGACCTCGTCCGCTCCCTGACCCGGCATCCGCTGGCCCGCGCGCTGCGGGTGGACAAGCTGACCCTGGCCGCCCTGGAGGCCACCCTCACCGGCCCGGCCACCCCGACCGCCGAGGCCCTGACCGCCGACCCGCGCGAGCTGACCCACCGCGCCGAACGGCTCGCCGCCGAACTGGGCGCCGCCGGGGTCGACGTACGGCCCGTCGCCTGCGCCGCCACGGTGGGCGGCGGCGGCGCGCCCGGAGTGACCCTGCCCAGCGCGGCGCTCGCCCTGCCCGAGCCGTACGCCGCCGCGCTGCGCACCGGACCGGTCCCCGTGGTCGGACGGCTGGAGGGCGGCCGGTGCCTGCTGGACCTGCGCGCGGTGCCCGCCGAGGACGACGCGCGCCTCGCCGAGGCCGTGCTGGCCGTCCGGCCGGCGGCGGACGGACCGAGGTGAGCGGTATGCGGGTGCTGGCCACCGCCGGGCACGTCGACCACGGCAAGTCCGCGCTGGTCCGGGCGCTGACCGGGATGGAACCCGACCGCTACGAGGAGGAGCGGCGGCGCGGGCTCACCCTCGACCTCGGCTTCGTGTGGACGGGGCCCGACGCGGACGGCGAGCATCTGGCCTTCGTGGACGTGCCGGGCCACGAGAAGTTCGTCGCCACCATGCTCGCCGGGGTCGGGCCCGTGCCCGCCGTGCTGTTCGTGGTGGCCGCCGACCAGGGCTGGCAGCCCCAGTCGCAGGAACACCTGGCGATCCTGGACGCCCTCGGCGTAAGGCACGCCGTGCTCGCGGTGACCCGCAGCGACCTCGCCGACCCGGAACCGGTGCGCGCCGACGCCCTGCGCCGCCTGGCCGCCACCTCGCTCGGCGCCGTCCCGTCGGTGGCGGTGAGCACCGTGACCGGGACCGGACTGGACGCCCTGCGCGCGGAGTTGACCCGGCTGGCCCGGACCCTGCCCGAACCGGACCGCGACGCGGACGTACGGCTGTGGCTGGACCGGGCCTTCACCGTGCGCGGCCACGGCACCGTCGTCACCGGCACCCTCGGCGCGGGGGTCCTCAACGTCGGCGACCGGCTGGTGACCGGCGACGGTTCCACGGCGCTGCGGGTGCGCGGACTGCAGTGCCTCCAGCGGGAGCGGACGGCCGTGCGCGCGGTGGCACGGGTGGCCGTCAACGTGCACGGCGTCGCGGACGGCGTACTGCGCCGCGGGGACGTCCTGCTGGCCCCGGACCGCTGGCTGCTCACCGAGGTCGTGGACGTCCGCGTCACCGGGGAACCGGCCGCCGACCTGCCCCGCCGGGTGAGCCTGCACATCGGCGCGGCCGCCGTGCCGGTGACCGTACGGCCCCTCGGCGAGGACACCGCCCGGCTCACCCTGGACCGGCGGCTGCCGCTGCGCGTCGGGGACCGGGCCGTCCTGCGCGAACCGGGCGGCGGCCGCCCGCCCTCGGCGGCGACCGTGCTCGACGTGCGCCCGCCCGGCCTGACCCGGCGCGGCGCGGGCCGGGCCAGAGCGACGGAACTCGCGACGATGACGGGCCGCCCGGACGCCGCGGCCGAACTGCGTCGCCGCCAACTGGTGCGCGGCGCGGACCTCTTGGCGATGGGCATCCCCGCCTTCGTCGAGCCCGTCGCCGGCGACTGGCTGGCCGACCCCGACCACTGGACGCGGCTGCGTGCCCGCCTCGCCGCCGAGGTGGAGCGGTACGCGCGGGCCCACCCCTTGGAACCGGGCCTGCCCGCCGAGGCCGCCCGGCGGCTGCTGGACCTGCCCGACCGCACTCTGGTCGACGCCCTCGCCCGCACCCCGGGAACCGACGAACTCCTTCACCGGCGCGGCCGGTTGTACGGACCGGACCGTACCGCCCCCACCCTGCCGCCGCCCCTGCGCGCCGCCGTGGACGCCGTACGGGACGAGCTGGAGAAGGCGCCGTTCCAGGCGCCCGACGCCGACCGGCTCGCCGAACTCGGCCTGCACCGCAAGGCGCTGGCCGCCGCCGTCGCCGCCGGTGCGCTGCTGCGGATCGGCGACGCCGTCGTGCTGCTGCCCGGTGCGGACGCCCGGGCCGCCGCCGTACTGCGCGAGCTGCCGCAGCCGTTCACCCTGAGCGAGGCCCGCAAGGCCCTCGACACCACTCGCCGGGTCGCCGTACCGCTGCTGGAGTTCCTCGACGCCCGCGGTCTGACCGAGCGGGTGGACGACCGGCGCAGACGCTGCCGGTCCGAGCGGGCGGACGGAGGCGGACGGGAATCGAACCCGCCTGCCCGAGATCCTCGGGCACCTCGGTTTTGAAGACCGGGAGGGCCACCAGGCACCCACACGCCTCCACCGCCCGCCAGGCTACCCGACGCCCCCCCCGACCCCCACGGAGACCCGGCATGACCGTCACCCCCGCCACTCCCGAAGCCCCCGTCCGGCTCACCCAGTTCGCCCACGGCGGCGGCTGCGCCTGCAAGATCCCGCCCGGCGAGCTGGAGAACGTGCTCGGCTCGCTGGCCGCGCCGCCGGCGCCCTCGACCGACACCCCGCTGCTCGTCGGGCTGGCCACCGGCGACGACGCGGCCGTGGTCGCCCTGCCCGCGCCCGAAGGCGGCCCCGCACAGGCGCTGGTGTCCACCGCCGACTTCTTCACCCCCGTCGTGGACGACCCGTTCGACTGGGGCCGCATCGCCGCCGCCAACGCCCTGTCCGACGTGTACGCCATGGGCGGCCGCCCGGTCGTCGCCGTCAACCTGCTCGCCTGGCCGCGCGAGGTGCTGCCGTTCGAGCTGGCCCGCGAGGTGCTGCGCGGCGGACTGGAGATCGCCGCCGAGGCGGGCTGCCACATCGGCGGCGGGCACAGTGTGGACGACCCCGAGCCCAAGTACGGCATGGCCGTCACCGGGCTCGCCGACCCGGCCCGGCTGCTGCGCAACGACGCGGGCCGGCCCGGGCTGCCCCTGTCCCTGACCAAGTCCCTCGGCCTGGGCGTCCTGAACAACCGGCACAAGGCCACCGGCGAACGCTTCGAGCAGGCCGTCGCCACCATGGTCGCCCTCAACCGGGACGCCGCCGAGGCGGCGCTGGCCGCCGGGGCGAGCTGCGCGACCGACGTGACCGGCTTCGGTCTCCTCGGTCATCTGCACAAACTCGCCCGCGCCTCGGACGTCACCGCCGTGCTGGACACCGCCGCCGTGCCCTACCTCGACGGCGCCCGCGAGGCCGTACGCGACGGCTATGTCAGCGGCGGCACCCGGCGCAACCTCGACTGGGTCGCGCCGTTCACCGACTTCGGGGGCACGGACGCCGACACCCGGCTGCTGCTGGCCGACGCGCAGACCTCCGGCGGGCTGCTCGTCGCCGGGGAGATCCCCGGCGCCCCGGTGATCGGCGAACTCGTGCCGCGCGGACCGCACTCGGTCGTCCTCAGGTGACACCGGCGCGCACACCCGGCGCCGGGGTGTCTCACATCTCGGTGCCGGTGTACTCGTCGATGCCCGCCCGTGCCCGGTAGGCCCGCACCAGCGCGGGCGCGGCCGGACCGCGCGGCCGCCGCCCCGGCCGGATGTCCACGGCGAACGCCTTCGTCTCCTGGATGTGGGTGTTCGGGTCGAGCGAGAGATGCACCAGCTCGTTCGCCGCGTCGCCGGTGCTGTAGCCGTTGGGACCCCAGTGGTAGGGCAGCCCCACCTGGTGCAGCGTCCGGCCGTGCACCCTGAGCGGCGTCATCCGGTCGGTCACCAGCACCCGCGCCTCGATCACCCCGCGGGCGCTGACGATCGTCGCCCACCCGGTGTGTTCGAGGCCGCGCTCGGCGGCCAGCTCCGGCGACACCTCGCAGAAGAACTCCGGCTGCAGCTCGGCCAGGTACGGCTGCCAGCGCGACATGCCGCCCGCCGTGTGATGCTCGGTCAGCCGGTAGGTGGTGGCCACGAACGGGAACACCTCCGTACCCGGTTCGCCGCCGCTCGGCTGGTAGCGGTTGTCCGGCCCCGACGGCATCAGATGCCGTACCGGATTGCGCTGCTGTCCGTACAGCAGGTTCGGGAACGGCGAGTCCTGCGGCTCGTAGTGGGCCGGCAGCGGGCCGTCGGTGAGCCCCGAG
The DNA here is from genome assembly GCF_040683715.1 of Streptomyces sp. NPDC093260. NCBI lineage: Bacteria > Bacillati > Actinomycetota > Actinomycetes > Kitasatosporales > Streptomycetaceae > Streptomyces > Streptomyces sp. NPDC093260. Next base: position 213,150 of record NZ_JBFBEK010000008.1, on the reverse strand, counting down.
GGCACATACAGCCAGGCCTTGCCGTCGGCCTGCATCACGAACGCGTCCGTGCCCGACAGCGCCTCGGCCGCCTTCGCACCCGGCGGCGGCCGGTGGTGCGGTGACTTGTCCTTGGCGAAGTCGGCGATGTCGTGGCCCGTCCACTCGGCCTTCTCCGCGTCCCACCACACCAGCGCCTTGCGCTCGCTCCACGGCTTGCCGTCCGGGTCCGCCGAGGCCCGGTTGTAGAGGATGCGCCGGTTGGCCGGCCAGGCCCAACCCCACTCGTTCGCCACCCAGTTCTGCTCCTTGCCGGGCTTGCGGCGGGCGGCCTGGTTGACGTCGTCGGCGTAGACGCCGCAGTAGATCCAGCAGCCGCACGCCGTCGACCCGTCGTCGTTCAGCTGCTCGTAGGAGCTGAGCGGCCGGCCCTCGGCGTCATAGCCGTTGATCTCCGCGAGCACCGTCTGCGCCACCGGTTCCGCCGTCTCGCCCTTGGTGGCGTAGTCCCAGGTCAGATCGAGGACCGGCCGGTCCATCGGATCGGGGGACCCGGCCAGCTTCTCCCGGATGATTCGGCCCAGGTGGAAGGTGAACCACAGGTCGCTGCGCGCCTCGCCAGGCGGCTCGACCGCCTGGTGGTGCCACTGGAGCAGCCGCTGGGTGTTGGTGAAGCTGCCGTCCTTCTCGGTGTGCGCGGCGGCCGGCAGGAAGAACACTTCGGTGCCGATGTCCTCGGTGCGCAGTTCCCCGGACTCGATCTCCGGGCCGTCCTTCCACCAGGTGGCCGACTCGATCAGCGAGAAGTCGCGCACCACCAGCCAGTCCAGCCGGGCCATGCCGAGCCGCTGGAGCTTGGCGTTGGCCGAGCCCACCGCCGGGTTCTCGCCCAGCAGGAAGTAGCCCTTGCAGGTTCCCTCCAGCTGCGCCTGCACCGTCTCGTAGGTGGAGTGCGAGCCGGTCAGCCGCGGCAGGTAGTCGAAGCAGAAGTCGTTGTCCGGCCGCGCGGCATCGCCCCAGTACGCCTTGAGCAGGCTCACCAGGTAGGAGCGCATCTCGCCCCAGTAGCCCTTGCCCGCTGCCTCCGCCCGGACGAAGGAGTCCAGATCCTCCTGCTGGTGCGCGTGCGGCATCGGGATGTAGCCCGGCAGCAGGTTGAACAGAGTGGGGATGTCGGTCGAGCCCTGGATGGAGGCGTGCCCGCGCAGCGCCAGGATGCCGCCGCCCGGCCGGCCGATGTTGCCCAGCAGGGTCTGCAGCACGCTCGCCGCCCGGATGTACTGCACGCCCACCGTGTGCTGGGTCCAGCCGACCGCGTAGGCGAACGCGGTGGTCCGCTCGCGCCCGGAGTTCTCCGTGACCAGCTCGCAGACCTGGCGGAACAGGTCCTGCGGCACCCCGCAGATCCGCTCCACCATCTCGGGCGTGTAGCGGGCGTAGTGCCGCTTGAGCACCTGGAACACACACCGCGGATGCGTCATCGTCTCGTCGCGTTCCGGCTCGCCCGCACCGATGTCCGCACCGCCCGAGCCGTGCGCCTCGCCGCGCCCCGCCTCACTGAGCGAACTCCCGCCGCCGGTGCGCTTCTCGTACTCCTGGTCGCGCTCGCCGGCGGGCGCCTGCACCTCCATGCCCTCGTACTGCCAGGTGCCGTTGTCGTAGGTGCGGCCCTCGGGGTCCAGGCCGGAGAAGACGCCGTCGAGGTCCTCCGTGTCGCGGAAGTCCTCGCCCAGCACCATCGGGCCGTTGCTGTAGGCCACCACGTAGTCGCGGAAGTACTTGTCGTGGCTCAGCACGTAGTTGACGATGCCGCCGAGGAAGGCGATGTCCGAGCCCGCGCGCAGCGGCACGTGCACGTCGGCCACCGCGCTGGTCCTGGTGAACCGCGGATCGACGTGGATCACCTTCGCGCCGCGGGCCTTGGCCTCCATCACCCACTGGAACCCGACCGGATGGCACTCGGCCATGTTCGAGCCCTGGATGACGATGCAGTCCGAGTTCTGCAGGTCCTGCTGGAAGGTGGTCGCGCCGCCGCGGCCGAACGAGGTTCCCAGACCGGGAACGGTGGAGGAGTGTCAAACACGCGCCTGGTTCTCGATCTGGATCGCTCCCAGCGCGGTGAACAACTTCTTGATGAGGTAGTTCTCCTCGTTGTCCAGCGTCGCCCCGCCCAGGCTGGCGACGCCGAGGGTGCGCCGGGTGCGGACGCCGTCCACGTCCCACTGCCAGCCGGCGCGGCGGGCGTCGATCACCCGGTCGGCGATCATGTCCATCGCCGTGTCCAGGTCCAGTCGCTCCCACTCGGCGCCGTACGGGCGCCGGTACAGGACGTACCGCTCGCGGGCGTCGCCGGTGGTCAGCTGGAGACTGGCGGAGCCCTTCGGGCACAGCCGGCCGCGTGAGATGGGCGAGTCGGGGTCGCCCTCGATCTGGGTGACCCGGCCGTCCTCGACGTAGACGTTCTGGCCGCAGCCCACCGCGCAGTACGGGCAGACCGACTTGACCACCCGGTCGGCCGAGGCCACCCGGGGGGTGAGCCGCGAGGTGGGCCCGCTCTTGGCGGCGGCCCCGCGGCCCAGGGGATCGGTGCCCTTGAGCTGGCGGTAGACCGGCCAGGAGTCGATCCAGGTGCGTACGCCCATGACATGAGCCCTTCCGGGTGCTGCTCGGTCTCGCTGCGCGGCGGCTCGCGGGGGCCGCCGCCGGGGTCTGTGGGGTGCCTGCCGGCCTGCGGGGCGGGGTCTCGCGGCCTACGGCGGAGCTTCCTGCGCGCCGGGCGGTGGTGGCCCGTCCCGCCAGGCCCGTACGACCTCGGCGCCGAGGCGTTCGCGCACGTCCTGCGGCACAGTCTGGCGCAGCCGCGCGAACACGGCATCCGCGAAGGCGACGTGCCGGCGCACCTGACCTCCGACCCGTTCGGCCAGGGCGTCGAAGTCCTCGCCGTCCGGCGGCGTGCGGCGCAGCTCAGCGAGCGCGTCGGCGCCCTCGTCGTCCTGCTCCAGGGCCCGGTCGGCCAGTCGGTCGCCGCCGCCCAGCGTCTCGCGCACGAGCGGCCACAACCACCGCCGTTCGGCCGGTACGTGGCTCGCCAGCGCTTCGGCGAGCGCATCGACCACCGCGCGCCTGCGCCGCCGCTGTGCCTCGGTGGCGCCCTGCCGGGTGCCGGGCAGGGTCTGCAACTGCTTGACCAGCGCGGTGAGCCGGTCGTGGTCGTGGGTGAGGACGTCGGTGAGGTCACGGACGCCGTCCGGCGCGCGCTCGCCCTGCGGGCCGACGCCGTGCCCCCGCGCGGCCCGGCGCATCTGGACGTCGGCGACCGCGCGCCGCCTCAGCCAGTGCCTCGTCGTGTCGTCGCTCGTGGGATTCACTGCGGGCGGGCCGGCCAGGTGCTGGGTGGATCGCCCGGGCATGCCCGGCCGGTGCCGCTCGGCGGTGGTGGGGGTGCCGCCGCCGTCGGCGGGCAGACCGGTGGCGATCAGGAAGGCCTTGCCCGCGGGCACACCCAGCCGCCGCCCGGCCTCCTCGTAGCCGAGACCGTCCGCGAGGAGCCGCCGCACCTGACTACGACTGGTCACTCCCGGCACCTCCTCCTCCCGCTCCCGTACGCCGCGCTGCCCCGAAGTACCCGGCGGACCGGCGCCGAAACCACCGGTCACACGGCCGGACCAGACCGCGCCGGGGTGACCGGCGGCCCGCCACACCGCGCCCCCGGCCCCGTGTCTGCGCCGCCCACGACCCCGCTCTCCCCGGGCGTCAGCCCGTGCCCGTCCGTAGCCGCTCCCGCTGGGGTACGACCGTGTACTTCGGATCCTCGGCCGAGGCCACCCCGGCGTGGAACACGCCGAAGCGGAGGGCGGCGGAGCCGGTCAGCAGTGCCGCCCCGGCGGTCACCGCGAGAGCCCGGCCGGGGCGGAGCCCCGCGCACGCGGCCAGTGCCGCGCCGCCCGCCGTCAGCGACTCGGCCGCGCGCAGCAGCCGGTACGCCCTGCCCTGCTCGAACGGCTCGGCGCTCAGCCCCATCCCGCGCTTCATCCGCTGAAAGGCGGCCGTCTCCAGCGCGGCGCCCAGGACCGCCATCCTGCGGGCGGGCCCCATCTGCGCCACGGGCGCGCAGGCCAGCGCGAGACCGGCCGCCGCACCTGCCGCGGAACCCGCGAAGACGAACGGCAGCTCCCGGTAGCCCTCGTGCCAGGACGGCACCGCCGTGTCGGCGAGCAGCACGGCCGTGTAGGTGGCCACGGCCGGGCCCAGTACGGCGGCCCCGGCCGTGGCGCCCGCGCCGACGAGGCGGTAGCGGCCCACGACGTCGGCCGCCGCCGCTGCCATCGTCAGCGGGGCGTATCCGGCCAGCAGCCACGACCCCATGCTCATCGGCGAGGTGGGCTTGAAGACGCGGAGCATGTTGACGAAGCGCGCCGGCCGCCCGAGGTCGTGCACGAGCGCGCCCAGCGACAGCGTGATGGCGCTCGCCGCCCCCAGCTTCGCCGCCCGCGCCAGCCCCGTCCGGCCGGTGGCGTGGCCGCCGGCCGCCAGCAGCGACGACGCCCCGGCGAGCCCGCCGAGGTACAGATAGCCGGCGATGTCGAGCGCTTTCCAGGTCGGCTTGTTGAGGATCGGCTTGCCGTAGTACGACGAGAACCGTGCCTCGGGCACCATCGGCTGCTCGCCGCGTCCGCGTCCGCGCCGGCGCCTGCGGCGCCCGGCGGAGGCGCCCACCGGCGCGTCCCGCCCCGGCCGCGCCCCTTGCACACCCTCGCGGGTGACGTCCGATCCGCTCATCGGGGCCTCCTGACGAAGCTCGCGACCCCCAGCGCGGCCAGCGTGACGGCGGCCGTCGCCGCGTGCCGCCACATCGAGGCCAGGTCCCGGGTCGTCACCTGCGGGTCCGGCGGCAGGCCGTAGACCTCGGGCTCGTCGAGCAGCAGGAAGAACGCCCCGTCGCCGCCGACCCCGTCGTCCGGGCTCTCGCCGTACAGCCGGGCGTCGGCGACGCCCGCCGCGTGCAGTTGTGCCACCCGGCCCGCAGCCCGCTCGCGCAGCTCCTCCAGCGGGCCGAACTGGATGGAGTCGGTGGGGCACGCCTTCGCGCAGGCGGGCTCCATGCCGACGCCGAGCCGGTCGTAGCACAGGGTGCACTTCCAGACCCGGCCGTCCTCCTCGCGCTGGTCGATGACGCCGTAGGGACAGGCGGGCACGCAGTAGCCGCAGCCGTTGCACACGTCCTCCTGCACCACCACCGTGCCGAACTCGGTGCGGAACAGCGCCCCGGTGGGGCACACGTCGAGACAGGCCGCGTGCGTGCAGTGCTTGCACACGTCGGACGCCATCAGCCAGCGCAGCTCGGTCCGCCCGTCCGGCGCCAGGGGCGAGATCTCCCCGGCCGGCGCGCCCGCGGGCGCGCCACCGGGCGGCGGCGAGGTCGCCCCTGGGCCGGGGGAGCCGGAAGTGCGGCCCAGGTTCCGGGCGGCCTCGAACGCGTCGAAACCCTCGTGCCCGACGCCGCTGTCCTGACCGCCGAGCGGCTTGCGCTGCTCGATGAACGCCACGTGCCGCCAGGTGTCCGCGCCCAGCCCCTGGGTGTTGTCGTAGGACATGCCGGTCAGCTCCAGGCCGTCCTCGGGCACGGAGTTCCACTCCTTGCACGCCACCTCGCACGCCTTGCAGCCGATGCACACGGAGGTGTCGGTGAAGAAGCCCATCCGGGGCGGCGGGTCGGGGTGCCCGGCGGCCGCGGCGACGTTCGGCTGCGGCCCGTACAGCAGGTTCCGCGACGGGGGCGGCGGATCGCCGCCGCCCGCCCGTGCCGCCGTCGTGTTGCCCTCGGCCATGTTCCGACCTCCCAGCTCAGCTGCCGCCACGGCCCGGTTGTGCCCCGCCGCGCTCCGAACCGGCCGAGGAACAGACGGGCGACCGGAGCCGGCGGTCCTTACGGGGCGGTCCCGCCCGGCGGGGACCAGGTGGCGGGCACCCCGAGCGCGGACCCCGTGCCGCCTCCTCGTCGACGAGCCTGGCACGGGTGCCCGGTGCGCGCGCGCCCGAAACCGCGCCACGACTGCCCCATGCGGGTGAACGCCGCCCGGCGCGGTTTCGCGGTGGTGCGGACGGAAACCCCCCGGGACGCCCGCGCGCCTCCGCCGGAGGCGCGAGAACCGAACGAGGAGTGGTGGATGACCGTCACCTCGGACATGCTCCAGGCCTGTCCCGCCGATCTCGGCGCCGCCGACCGGGCGGCGCTCGCCGACTGCATCGACCGCTGTCTGGACTGCGTCCAGGCCTGCACGGCGTGCGCCGACGCCTGCCTGGCCGAGGACACGGTCGGCGATCTGCGCGCCTGCATCCGCGCCTGTCTGGACTGCGCGGACATCTGCGACGCCACCGCCCGCATCCTGTCCCGCCACACGGGTTACGGCGCCGACGTCGCCCTCGACGTCCTGGCCGCCTGCGCGGCGGCCGGAGAGGCGTGCGCCGGCCAGTGCGCCCGGCATGCGGGGCACCATGAGCACTGCGCGGTGTGCGCCGAGGCATGCCGCCGCTGCGCCGAAGCCTGCCGGACGCTGCTGGACTCCCTGCGCTGAGACCGTCTGCAATCGTGCGGCGCCGTGGCCGCCCGCGCCCTGGCGCCGCACCCCCGGCGACATCACTCCCGGTCGCCGTGGTGCAGGTGCGCGTTGTGCCAGGCGATGGCGCGCCGGATCTCCGGCTCGTGCAGCCCCGTGCGGCAGCCGAGCTGGCCCATGGTCAGCACGGGTGTGCCGACGGTCAGTTCCCGCTCGATCTTCGCGGCCCACAGTTCCTCCCGCACGAAGGGGCGCAGCCGGTAGGCCTCCCGCACCGCCGCGAAGTGCGCCTCGGTGCAGGCGGTGACCCGGCGCAGCCCGTCGAACCAGTCGTCGGTGGGGTGGGCGGCCGAGGAGTCGGGCACCCAGCCGCGCACCGCCCGGTCGGCCGGGAACGTGATGCCGCACAGGTCGCACAGCTCCAGCCCCACCGGTTCAGCCGGTCCTCCGTGCCTCCGGCCCCGCTTTCCGCGCTTCCACATGACCGCTCCCCGGACGTACCTGTGACGAGGACCCGGGCATCGCCCGGTCCGGTGGCCCGGCGCCGCGCCCGCCGGGCGCGGCGCCGCGGGTCTCGGCGACCAGCAGGTGCACCGCGGCGGCCAGGCCCCCGTGCCCGGCGGTCCGGCGCAGCCGGTGCGCCGCGCTGCCCTCGGCCAGTGCCCGCTCCAGGAGCCCGTGCACGGTCTCCCAGTCGCCGGACGCTTCCAGCGCCGGGCGCAGCCTCGCCAGCATGCCGAGCAGGGCCGCGCGGGCGGGGACGGCGCGCCGGGTGAGCGGATCGACCAGGGGCCCTTCGAGGCCGGAGCGGGCGGCCCGCCAGGCGGCGGCGCGCAGCCACTCGTGGTGGCCGTCGCAGGCGGGGACCTCGCGCCGGGCCAGCCGGACGCAGGCGTCGTGCACGAGGGCCCGGAAGAGACCGGCGACCAGCACGACCGTCTCCGCGCGCGGGCAGGCGTCGCAGATCCGCAGCTCGAGCGTGCGCTGGTGCGCGGAGGGCCGGACGTCGTAGTAGACCATTCCGGCGTCGCTGATGACACCCGAACGGACCAGTTCGCCGACCGTCGCGTCGTAGTCGGCGGCGTCACGGTGGCAGCCGGCCGGTCCTGCGGTGGGCCAGCGCTGCCACAGCATCGTGCGCCAGCTGGCGTAACCGGTGTCCGTGCCGAGCCAGAACGGTGAGCTGGCCGACAGCGCCAGCAACGGCGGCAGCCACGGCGAGACCAGGCACATGGCGCGTACGGCCGTGTCCCGGTCGGGCACGTCGACGTGCACCTGGGCGCTGCAGATGAGCTGCTCGTCGGCGACCCTGCGGTACTCGTCGGTCATGTGCCGGTAGCGGGGATCGGGGGTGACGTGCGCGCTGCCCACGGCGGCCAGCGGCACGGTGCCCGCGGCCGCCGCCGCGAGTCCGAGGGCGCGGACCGCCGCGTCCAGCCGGCGGCGGGACGCGACGAGGTCGGAGTGCAGCGCCTCCAGGCTCTCGTGCACCCCGCTGTTGCTCTCCACCACCGTCTGCTGGAGCTCGGAGGTGAAGGAGCCGCCGGGCAGCAGGGCGAGCACGGCCCGGGCGCGCGGCACCAGCAGTCCGCTGTCCGCGTCCAGCAGATGGAACTCCTCCTCGGCTCCGATGCGCTGCATGGCGCGTCCTCAGCCGAGCGCCCGGTACACGGCGGCCGTCGTCAGGCCGTACACCAGGTGCGGGACGATGTCGGACAGCCACGACGCGGTGTCCCACGAGGCGGGGTCGGTCAGTCCGAGCGAGGCGGCGGGGACGTTGGCGCCCGCCATGACGGCCGCGCCGAGCAGCGGTCCGGCCAGCGCACCGCGCAGCGGCGGCCGCCCGTGGCGCAGCAGTCCGTACGCCGCTCCGGCCGCGACCCCGGTGCCGTACCCCATGAGCGCGCCGGCCGCCTGGGTGCGCGCGTCCCGTTCCCCGCCCTCGCCGAGCGGCACCGCGGCGCGTCGCGCGAGACGGTCGGCGACCTGTGCCGGGATGCCGCTGGACGGCCGGCCGCGCAGCAGCATGTCGCCGTAGGTGACCACGTCGAGGGCGAGGGTGCCCACGGCGCCTGCCAGCAGGCCCTTGGTGATCGAGTGCATACCGGACGCTCCCTTGGTCGAGGTGGGGCGGCGGTGGTGGTGGGGCGCTTCACGCCGACGGGCGCCCGCACACCGCGCGGGCACCCGTGTTCCGGCTCAGTTGCCCGTGCGCTGCGGCGCGCTCGCCGAGTCGCCCAACTGGTAGGTCACCACCCGCTGGTAGCCCTCGGGCCTGGTGCCGGTGAAGACGAGGCTGAGGCGGGTGAACTGCCGTACCTGGGGGTCCTTCTCCCAGGGCTGCGGACTCTCCAGCCGTACGACGACCGGATACGAGCGGAACGTGCCGGCCGCGCAGTACGGCTTGCAGTCGTTGACGGCGTTGACGCCTCTGGCCACCGCGGTCCGGCCGGTCCACTTGGTCCAGTGCAGCGAGACCAGCCGGCTGTTGCCGTCACCGCAGGCGAGGATGAACGTGTCGGGGCGCACCTGCGACTTCATGGAGCAGTCCACGAGGACGGACTGTCCGGGTTGCCGATGCGCGGGGTTCGTTACCGCCGGTGAAGCCGGTGCCCCGGGTGCGGCGGATGCCGTTCCCAGGCCGCCCGCGCCGAGCAGGACGGTGGCACCGAGTGTGACCGCTGCGCTCACTGTGTGTCTGCCCATGTTCACTCCCGGCCGACGACGTCTGACTCTGTAACGACGCTACGACCGAGCAGGGCGACGCACCACTCGACCGGAGCAGTGCCCGGCTCAGCCGGGGAGACGCCGGTGGGGAGGAGGGGACGGGGGGAATTCGTCACCGTCCGTGGTCGACTGGCAGGTGTCGCACAGCTCATGAACGCCGTCACGGGTGATGACGGTGCCCCAGCCCAGGCAGTGCTCGCAGTCACGGGCCAGGCCCAGATCGGGGTGGGGAGGCGGGGTGGGGCTGTGGTGGGCTCCGTACGCCATACGGGGGCGGCTCCTTGAAGTCGCGAAGGGGATGCACACCATTTTGTCCGATTTTTCTAAGATGTCTAGGAATTTCTGCGAGGTAGTCGCATCCTCACGCTGCGCGACCGGTCACCGCTCCCGAGCAGGACCGGCCGCCGGTCCGGGGAAGCACGCCCTCCAAGACCGCACACGGTCTCAAGGGAGCACGCCGTCCACCTCGACGTTCAGATGGCGCGGCCCGCGCAGCACCGCGTTGGTGCGGTACGGCGGCGGATCCTCGACCAGGCGCGGAGCGACCAGCCGGCGGGCCAGCTCGGCGAGCGCGATCTGCGCCTCCAGCCGGGCCAGCGGCGCGCCGAAGCAGCTGTGGATGCCGCTGCCGAAGCCCAGGTGCTCGATGTCCTCGCGGTACGGGTCGAACCGGTCCGGGTCCGCGAACCGCTCCGGGTCCCGGTTGCCCGCGGCCAGGACGAGCCAGATCCGCGAGCCCTTGGGGATGGTCACCCCGCGCAGCTCGATGTCCGTGATGCAGGTGCGCTGCGGCACGAACTGCACCGGCGGCTCGTAGCGCAGCAGCTCCTCGACGATCCTGACGGACAGTCCGGGATCGGCGCGCAGCCGCTCCAGGTAGTCCGGGTGGCGCAACAGGGTGAGCATGCCGTTGGTGATCAGATTGACGGTCGTCTCGTGCCCGGCGATCAGCAGCAGCACCGACGTGCTCAGCACCTCCATCATCGACATCGCGCCGTCCGGCCCGTGCCCGGACACCAGGTCGGACAGCATGTCGTCGCGCGGATCACGGGTGCGCTCCTCCACCAGCTCGGCCAGGTACATGCCCAGCTGGACCCGGGCTTCCTGCGCGGCCTTGGGCCCCGTGTCCGGGTCGGCGCGGTTGCCGGGGTCCAGACCGGCCACGATCGGATCGACCCAGGCGCGGAACCGCGGCTCGTCCTCGCGCGGCACCCCCAGCAGCCGGCAGATGACGGTGACCGGGAAGGGATACGCGAACTGGTCCACGACGTCGATCCGTTCCGCGCCGACGAGACCGTCGAGCAGTTCGGAGACGATCGCCTGCAGCTCGCCGCGCATGCCGTCGAGCCGGCCGGGGCAGTGCGGCGGCCCGAAGGAGCTGTTGGCGATCCTGCGCAGCCGGTCGTGCTCGGGAGGGTCGAGCCTGAGGAAGCTCGGCGGCAGCCCCGTTGCCTCCGGCGCCGAGAACTCGTCGTCGGCGGCGGTGGCGTTGGCCGCGTCGGAGCTGATCCGCGGGTCGTGGAGCAGCCCCTTGATGTCGTAGTACGAACTGATGACGTACGGGCCGCCCTCCTCCTCGTGCAGCACCGGGGTCTTCCGTAGCTCCTCGTACAGCGGGTACGGGTCGGCGCGGCTGGCGTAGTCGGTGATCCGGCGCAGGAGCGAGGCGTGCGTCATGACGGGTCCTTGGACGTGGGGGGAGTCGGGCCGGAGGGGAAGCGGTGGGAGCCGTGCGGCACGGCGGCCGGCCGATGAGGGACCGGTTCTCCGGCTCCGGGCCCTGGCCCGGAGCCGGAGAACCGGTCAGTGGCGGGCCGGGGTGAAGACGAGGCGGCGGTCGGTGGGGGAGTAGCCGCTCAGGGTCACGGTCGGGCCGTGGGTCGGCAGGGACGGGTCGGGGAAGTCGGCCGACACCGGACGGCGGCCCTCGGGCCGGCGGTCCATCGTCGGGTACTCCACCGGGAAGGGCGCACCCCGTTCGATCTGTCCCTCGTAGAACTCCAGCCACCGCGTGTTGTCGAAGCTCACCGCGGCGATCACCCGGCCCCGGTAGCCGTACACCCCGACGAACCGTCGCTCGGCGAGGGAGCCCTGCGTGATCATGATCTCCTCGCCCATGGACGGCACGCCCACCGACTTGATGTTGACGCCGAACTGCGCGGACCAGAAGGCGGGCACCCAGATGTGCGGGCGCCGGTCGGCGCTGGCGCTGATCATGTTGTGCGCGGCCACCTCGGCCTGCGCGACGGCGTTGCCCCAGTGCTCCAGCGACAGGAACTGGTAGCCGAACAGCGGATGCGGCGAGCGGGCCACGTCGCCGGCCACGTACACGTCGTCGGTGACGATGCCGCGGAAGTCGAAGGCCCGGCAGCCCGCGTCGCAGGCGATGCCGCGCGGCCCCGCCCCGAGCCCCGAACCGGCCAGCCACTCGGTGTTGCGGGTCGCGCCGAGCGACACCACGACGACGTCCGTGTCCACCACGGAGCCGTCGGACAGATGCGCCGCCCGCACCCGGCCGACCGAGTCGCCCTCCAGCCCCGTGACCATGACACCGGTGCGCAGATCCACCCCGTTGTCGCGGTGGAGCTCCGCCGCCACCGAGCCGATCACCCCGCCGAGCGCGCCCACCAGCGGGGCGTCCGCGCGTTCGGCCACGGTGACCGCGACGCCCTGGTCCCGGCAGGCGGAGGCGATCTCCGAGCCGGTGAACCCGGCGCCGATGACGAACACCCGGCGCGGCCCGGCCTTCAGCCGCCGGTGCAGCCGGACCGCGTCGTCCCGGGTGCGCAGCGTGAAGACGCCGTCGAGCTGGGCCTCCTCCTCCTTCGGCCAGGGCCGGGCGCGCACCCCGGTCGCGATCAGGAGCCGGTCGTAGGGCACCTCGTCACCGTCGGCGAGGCGCACCCGGTGGTTCGCCAGGTCGAGGCCGGTCGCGGCGACCCCGAGCCGCCAGATCGCGTCGATGTCACGGCGGCGGGGCAGATCGGTGCGGTCCGGCGCGGACATGCCGAGCAGCACCGCCTTGGACAGCGGCGGCCGGTCGTAGGGCTCGTACGGCTCGTCGCCGATCATGGTCAGCGAGCCGGTGAAGCCCTCGGCGCGCAGCGTCTCGGCGGCCCGCAGACCGGCCAGCGAGGCGCCCACGACGACGATGCGGCCCTCACGGCGCAGCCACTCGTGGAACTGTTCAGCGGGCATCGAACGCCGCCCGCCCCGCCCCGGCGGGCGCCCCGGCCGCACCGTCGAGCCCGTCCGCGGTGATCGCCTGCACGGGGCAGGCGGCGACGGCGCGCGCCACCTTCTCCCGGTGCTCGTCGCCGGCCCAGGGGCTGTAGACGAGGGACTCCTCGCCGTGCATGGTGAACACCTCCGGCGCGAGGAAGGCGCACTGCGCGTACCCCTGACACCTGTTGAGATCGACGACAAGCCTCATCGGCGCGACCCGCCCTTCAGCGGCCAGGTCCCGGCGGCCGCCGGCGCGGCGGCCGTCCGGGGACGGCGGTCAGCTCCCCCACGCCAGCATCGAAGGGGTGGCGGGCCGACCGCGCGCCGGAGCCCGCCGAAGGGGTGACGGGGCGCGCCTTCCGGGCGGGGGCCGCCGCATGGTCGTGCGCCGGTCACTTGCGGTAGCCGAGGATGGTCATCATCCCGGACTCGGAGTGGTACTGGTTGTGGCAGTGCAGCATCCACAGGCCCGGGTTGTCGGCGTCGAAGTCGAACACCAGCTTGCGGTGCGGCAGCACGATCGCCGTGTCCTTGCGGGTGCCCACGTCGTCGATGCCGGTCAGCGCGAAGGTGTGGCCGTGCAGGTGGATGGGGTGCCACATGTCGGTGCCGTTGATGAGCGTGACCCGCACCCGCTCGCCCTGCCGGACGGGGTGGCGGTGCTCGGTGGAGTACGACTGGTGGTCGAACTGCCAGTTGTACCGCTTCATGTTGCCGGTCGCCCTGATCCGGATCTCCCGGTCGGGGTGGCGGTCGGAGAAGGCCACCGACTCGGCCGGCGCGAGCTTCCTGGCCGGTACGAGCAGCCCGTCCAGCTCGGCGGGGTGGACCGAGGGTGAGGGCAGGCTCCTGCCGTTGTCGGTGCGCAGCACGGCCAGCGCCCTCGCCTTGGTCCCCTTGCCCTCGCCCAGCGCCACCAGAGGGAACGTTCCGTCCTTGACGGTGACGATCACGTCGTAACGCTCGGCCATGGCGATCAGCAGGGCGTCCGTCTCGTGGTGTTCCACCGGGTAGCCGTCGGTGTGGGTCACCGTCATCCGGTGGCCGCCGAGAGACACCCGGTAGGCGGTGTCCGCGCCGGCGTTGACGAACCGCAGCCGCACGCGGTCGCCGGGCTTGGCCCTGAACACCGAAGGGGCGCTCGGCAGACGGCCGTTGATCAGGTGGTAGGGGTGGTCGACATTGCCGCCCATGCCGTGCAGCAGTTCGCTGGAGGACGTGTGCAGGACGCGCGAGGGACCACCGGACGCGGCCCGCACCGGAGCGGCCCTCCCGCCGGAGGCGTGGACGTCCATGGAGGGGTGCTCGCCGCCGCCGCTCATCTCCATGCTCATCGGCGGACGCTTGCCGCCGTGCAACTGGGCCAGCACCGCGTCCGGGTCGGAGCCGTCCACCCCGTCCACCCAGTCGTCCAGGACGACGATCCACTCCTTCTCGTACTTCAGCGGCTCCCGGGGATCGTCCACGACCAGCGGGGCGTACAGGCCGCGGTCCAGCTGCATGCCCTCGTGCGAGTGGAGCAGATACGTGCCCGGGTGGGAGACGGCGAAACGGTAGGTGAACTCGGTCCCCGGCTTGATCCCCTCCTGGGTGAGACCCGGCACGCCGTCCATGTCGCAGCGCAGCCGCACCCCGTGCGAGTGCAGAGTCGTCGGCACGGGCAGGTGGTTGGCGAGCGTGAGGTCGAGCACGTCCCCCTTGGTGACCCGGACCACCCGGCCCGGCGCGACGTCGTCGTACGCCCAGGTCCTGATCGTGCGTCCACCGAGGTCCAGCGAGGTCTCAGCGGCGGTGAACCGGTACTTGCGCACCGCTCCGGCGCCGCGCTGCCTCTCGGCGGCCAGGACCTCCGGGTCGGAAGGGTTCACATACCCCTTGGGTCCCTTCGGCACGAAGCGGCGGCCGGTGGCCCCCGGACCGTCCGTGGTGCCCGAACGCGGACCCGGTTCCGAGGAGGAGCCGGACCCGGAGCAGGCGCCCAGGAGTCCCGAACCGGCAGCCAAGATCGAGGCACTGAGCAAGGTGCGCCGCGTATGTGTGTGCATGACTGAATAACACACGTTTTGTGACGATATGTGGGAGAACCGGGGCGGCGCGTCCGATGTTCACGACGCCCGATTTCCCGCGACACCCCTCCGTCGCCGGGCACACTCACCCGGTCGGGCGGCAGTCCCGCCGCCGACGGGGATGTCCGGGATGGCCGCCGTCCACCGGCGGGGCTCCGTCGGGGGACGGGGGCGCCTGCTCGCCGGGGCCCGGCAGCGAGGGCCGGTCGCCGAGGGCGGCCGTGGCGACCGGCCGGAGACCGTTCTCAGTCGGTGCGGGCGGCGCTCCTGCGGGCGTTGTTGAACACCCGCATCAAGTGCTTGGCCACGGCGCACGGCACGCCGTCGGCGTGACACTGGCGGCAGGTCCGCATGTGGTGCTGGTAGTCGGAATGCGCTTGCTGCAGAGCGTCGCTCTGGGACGGCATGGAATTCCTCGCACGGGGTGATCGAACGGCACACGAGGCGCTCAAATCCGTTGCAGGGAGCGCCTGGTACCGCAGTTGATCACGTTACTGCCGGTAGTGGATAACCGCTTTCGGCCACGCTGCGCCACGTACGGGCCTACCCGCCGTCCTGCGCCGGCCCGTCCGCCGTCAGGCCTGCGGCGCGGAGTACGCCCACCAGCGGCCCTCGTGCCGGTTCACCGCGATGGGCCGCCCGAAGCATGCGGTCAGCCAGGACCCGGTCAGCACCTCCGCCACCGGCCCCCGGGCCAGGATCCGCCCCTCGCGCAGCAGCAGGGCATGGCTGACGGCGGGGAACAGCTCCTCCAGGTGGTGGGTGACCGTGACGGTCGCCAGGTGCGGCCGCCCCCCGGCCAGCCGGTGCATCGCCTCGACGAGATCCTCGCGGGAGGGCAGGTCCAGGGCGTTGAACGGCTCGTCGAGCAGCAGCAGGGCCGGTTCGGCCATCAGCGCCCGGGCGATCAGGATGCGGGCCCGCTGCCCGCCGGAGCAGACGCCGTAGGGCCGGTCCGCCAGCTCCTTGATCCCCAGTTCGGCCAGGAGTTCGTGGGCCCGCTGCCGCACCTCGTCGTCGTACGTCTTCCACAGCGGCTGCACCGTGCCGGTGTGGCCGGTCAGCACCACCGTGTGCGCGGCCAGGTCCTGCGGCACCCGCTGAGCCGA
Organism: Streptomyces sp. NPDC093260; assembly: GCF_040683715.1. Classification (NCBI taxonomy): domain Bacteria; kingdom Bacillati; phylum Actinomycetota; class Actinomycetes; order Kitasatosporales; family Streptomycetaceae; genus Streptomyces; species Streptomyces sp. NPDC093260. The sequence continues at coordinate 197,487 of NZ_JBFBEK010000008.1, read as the reverse complement.
CGTGACGTGCCCGATCCGGGCGCGCAGCTCGCGCACGTCGATCCGGCCGAGCCGGCCGCCCAGCACCTCCACGGCGCCGGTCGTGGGGTGCATCAGCGCGCCGAGCAGCCTGAGCAGCGTCGTCTTGCCCGCGCCGTTGGCGCCGAGGAGGGCCCAGTGCTCGCCGGGCCGGACCGTCCAGTCGACGCCGTCCAGTATCACCTGGTCGCTGGTGAACCGCCGCACGCTCACGTCCTGGAGGGACACGACGGTCCCGAGCTGCACCGGCTCCCTCTCCGTCGTCCCCTCGGCCATGTCCCGGACTCCCTTCGACGCGCACCGGACCCTCGTCCGGCCGGCGCCTCAGACGTTAGATGCATCCGGCACCTTGTCGTCGGAGTGTCCGGTTGGTGGACGGGAGGACCGGATCCGCGCGGGACGGGCTCCGGGACGCGCGGGAGGGGGCCCCGGGGCCGCCGGGGGTTCACGCCGTAGGGCGGAAGCAGGCCACGACGGTCTTGCCGTGCGGACAGTGGCGAGTCTCCCACGAGTCGGCGAGGGCGTCGACGAGGAACATGCCCCGGCCGCCCAGCCGCTCGGTGTCCGGCGCGCGCGGCGCCGGCACCTCGCTGGAGGCGTCGTGGACGGCGATGTGCAGACAGCGGTTGTCCCAGGTGAGGATCAGCTGCGCGCTGCTGTGGGCGTGCCGGTGCGCGTTGGTGACCAGCTCGGAGACGGTCAGGAGCACCGCGTCCACCGTCTCCGGCGCGGTGCGGGTCCAGCCCAGGGCCTCCAGGTGGCCGCGCGCCCAGTCCCGGGCCGCCTTCACCTCGCTGTCCAACGGCAGTGAGCGTGCCCAGCCCACCGCCCGGAGCGACGTCTCGTCCACTGTGTGCCCTTCCTGTCGTCTGCGACTGGACCGCGTCTACCCCCGGACCCGCCTTCGACGCGGTGTGAACCGGTCTGGTGCGCGGCCGGACGGCGCCGGGACGGGTGTGACGCAGCTGACAGGAAAAGAGGGGGCGTGGGTTTGCGGAACAGGGGTATATGCAGCCCCGTGAACAGGGTGGTGAATGCGGTGGACATGCGATCCGTCCTCCTCGGCGGTGGGAGAAGGGCTTCGGATGCTGACGTGATACGGACAGCGGCGGCCCTCGACGGGGACGGCACGTGCATCGCCGAAGCCCGTCGTCTCGCGGCCCAATTTCTGACCCGGGTGCGGTCCGAGCACGGGCTGCCGGTCCCGGACCGGGCCATGGACCTGACCCAGCTGGTGGTCAGCGAACTGGTCACCAATGCACGCAAATACGCTTCCGGGCCCATCCTGCTGGACCTGGCGGTCGACGGTGACGCGGTGGAGATCGCGGTCTGGGACAGCGACCCGGTGCTGCCCGTGGCCCGGGCCGCCGACCCGGGCCGGGTCGGCCAGCACGGTCTGGAGATCGTGATGGCCGTCGTCCAGGCGTTCGAGGTACGGCGCGAGCCGGTGGGCAAGCGCGTCATCGCCCGCGTCGCCCTCCTGGGAGACCCGGACGGCGGCCCTGCGGGAGGCGCTTCCCGCTAGTTACGGCGAGGACGAACAGGTGGTCCGGCCTGGGCGCACCGGTGATCCGGCGAACGATTTGGCCCCGTGGTCCGGCGAGGAGCACGGGGCGGACCGCCGCGGACGCCCGGGTGGAACCGCCGCTGAGGAGGGGAAGGGGCCTTCCCGGGCGCGGACGGGGCGTCAGGCCGCGAGGTCGCGCCGGTCGCCCATGACCACGACCGGGTGCTGCCGCGGATCGAGCGTGCGCAGCAGGGTCCGCATCGCCGACTTGGACACGGACACGCACGCCGAGGTGCCGCTGCCGTGGTCCATGTGCAGCCAGATGTTCCCGCCCTTGGTCTGCCCCTGCGGCCGCGTCGGGTCATAGGGCGAAGTCCCCTTGACCCGGTTGTAGTCGATGGCGATGACGTAGTCGAAGTCGTGCCAGTAGGCCTTGTTCCAGTAGTGCGGCGCCTGGAACGCCTCGGAATGGGTGTACGGCAGCTTGGCGCCCGGATCGGCCAGCACACCGCCCGCGTCGCTCAGCGTGAACACCCCCACCGGGCTGCGCTGGTCGTCCTCGTGGTGGTTCGTCGTCCAGCCCTTGCGCCCGTTGTGCGCCGGCCAGGACTGGGTGCGCTTCCAGGTGGAGCCCTGCTTGACGAAGAGTTCGACGGTGGAGACGGGGGAGTCCGGGCCGGTGCCGTAGACGGCGACGATCTGGCGGGTGCCGGCCGGGACGCGTCGCCACAGCCGGCCGCCGATCCCGGGCACCTGCTTCCGGGCGGTGCTGCGCGGCGCCGCGTCGTCGGTGCTCCCGCCGTCGCCCGCCCCGCGCACGTCCTTGTGTCCGGAGCCGCCGCAGCCCGCCAGGGACATCGTGACCGCACCGCACACGGCCACCAGAGCCGCTGTCCGCATCGCACCCCTATTTCGCATGGGCCCCATGATTCCACCGCTCCAGGGCCGTTCGGCCGTCGGCCGGGCCGACGGCCGTCACCCGAATGGCTGTCCGTGGCAGCGTGGATGCGGCTGACCGGGTGTCTCCTGGAGTCAGAGAGGCGTCCATCAAGGGAGCCGATCATGTATGAAATGTGTGCTGGTGTCGAAAAGCCCGGCGGCGCGCTGGTGTGGCACGTCATGGCCAAGAACACGGCCAGGACGCTGTGCGGCCAGCGGCTCGGCCAACGCGTCGACGGGGCGAGCGCACAGCGGGCCGGCCATTGTTCCACCTGCATGGCCCAGTTCGGGAAGCTGATGACCGCACCACCCGCCGTCAGTTCTCCCGCCGCCACGGATCGCTAGCCGTCCATGGCGTGAAGGCCTGTCCGTCCGGGCGATGTCCGCGACGGACAGGCCTTCTCCACTGTCCGCCGGGCCGGCGCCCGGCGCCCGCGCGGGCCCGGTACAGCGATCGAGCCGAGCACGCCTCCCGAAGTCCCCCCGTGCGTGCTGCCCTTGACGGCGGATCGCGCCGGGCGGGGGAGTGGCGGGCGTGCCGGCGGTGACGCGGGAGCGCCCCGAGGCGTGCGCCGCTCCACGTTTCGACCATCTTTTGGCAACGTCGCCCGATATCGCATCCCCGCGGGGCCCGATGGGTAACACTGAGCGGCGGAGGGGGGAGGCGCGCGGCGGCGCTGTTCCGCCGTGCCCGTCCCGAAGTGCCGCGCCGCCTTGGGGAAGGCGGTGGGGGGAGCAGTCGGGGGGATGCATGACGCAGCCGCTTCCGGGACGCCGCACGTCCCGCGAGCAGACGTCCACCGGGCCGTCGCGGCTCCCGGTCGTGGTGGTCGGCGCGGGGCCGTACGGACTGTCGATCGCCGCGCACCTCAGGGCCGCGGGCCTCGACGTCCGGGTGTTCGGCGAGGTCATGGGCAGCTGGCGGCACGCCATGGCCACCGGCATGTTCCTGAAGTCGACCCCGAACGCCGTCGACCTGTCCGTCCCGGAGCCCGGCGGACGCCTGGCGGACTTCCTGCGCGTGCACGGCGAACCGCAGCTGACCGAGCTGACTCCGATCCCGTGCGACGTGTTCGTCCGCTACGGCCAGTGGTTCCAGAAGCGGTACGTCGGTGAGGTGGAGCCGGCCCGGGTGACGGCCGTGGACCGGGCGGCGGCCGGGCGCGCGTTCACCGTACGGCTGGACGACGGGCAGGAGTTCGCCGCCCGGGACGTCGTCGTGGCCACCGGGCTGAACGGCCTGGCCCACATCCCCGGGCGCCTGCGGCGGCTCGCGCCCGACGGGCCCGGCGTCGACGCCCTGGTGTCGCACACCAGCCAGCACATCGACCTGTCCCGGTACGCGGGCCGGCGGGTCGCCGTCGTCGGCGGTGGCCAGTCCGCCCTGGAGAGCGCGGCCCTGCTCCACGAGGCCGGCGCCGAGACCCAGGTGCTGGTGCGGGAACGCGACCTGCGGTGGGGGACGACTCCGGGACCGGCCCGCCCCTGGCCCTACCGCGTCGTACGGCCCGCCTCGCCGCTGGGCGCGGGCTGGATCCTCGCCGGGGTCTGCGGGGCGCCGGGCGGCGTACGTCGCCTGCCCGCGGCCGCCCGGCTGCTGCTGTTCCGGCGGGCGCTCCGGCCCTCGGGCGGGTGGTGGCTGCGCGACCGGGTCGAGGGGGTCGTGGCGGTGCGCACGTCGTGCCGGGTCGTCCGGGCCGAGGCGGCCGGCTCCGCCGTCCGGCTGGAGCTGGCCGGACCGGGCGGCGCGCGGGAGAGCGTCACCGCCGACCATGTGCTGGCCGCCACCGGCTACCGGCTCGACCTCGACGCCGTCCCGTTCCTTACGCCGGGTGTACGCGGCGCGCTGCGGCTCGTACGGGGCTCGAAAGCGCCGCACCTGTCCGGCTCGTTCGAGTCGTCCGTGTCCGGCCTGTACTTCGCCGGGTCCCTCTCCGCCCCGATGTTCGGCCCCATGATGCGCTTCGTGGCGGGCGCCGAGTTCGCCGCCACCCGCATCGCCCGCGGCCTGACCGGCCGGACGACGGCCGTCGGGAGGCGGCCCGCTGAGGGAGCGGGCCGCCGAGAGACGGCCCGTTGAGGAGCGGGAGGCGGGCCGCGACCGCGCACGCACCGGCCGACTTGCCTAATACCTTTAGGAAAGCGCATAATCCCTTCAGGAAAGTCAGAAGGGATCGATGCGCCGTGCCACGTGCTGGACTCACCACCGACCGTCTGGTCCGGGCCGGTGCCGAACTGGCCGACGAGGTCGGCTTCGACCAGGTGACCGTCTCGGCCCTCGCCCGGCGTTTCGACGTGAAGGTGGCGAGCCTGTACTCCCACGTGAAGAACTCCCAGGACCTGCGCACCAGGATCGCCCTGCTCGCCCTGGAGGAACTGGCCGACCGCGCCGCCGACGCCCTGGCCGGCCGGGCCGGGAAGGACGCCCTGGGCGCCTACGCGGACGTCCTGCGCGACTACGCCCGGCATCACCCCGGCCGCTACGCCGCCGCCCGGCTTCCGCTCGACCACGAGACCGCCGCCGCGAGCGCCGGAGTGCGCCACGCGCAGATGACCCGGGCGCTCCTGCGCGGCTACGACCTGGCAGAACCCGACCAGACCCACGCCGTCCGCCTGCTGGGCAGCGTCTTCCACGGCTACATCAGCCTGGAACTGGCAGGCGGCTTCAGTCACAGCGCCCCTGACCCCGGGGAGACCTGGACCTGGATACTGGACCGCCTCGACGCCCTGCTGCGCGGCGCGCCCGCCTCCTGAACCACCGCGGCGGCGCACGGACCACGCCCCACCCGTGCGACCGCGCCCCCACCCGCCCGACCCGCAACAGGAAGACCATGACCAGCGCACCGCGACCCGGACCCGACTGGGTCACCACCCCCCTCACCGCCGACCTGCTGCGCGGCGCCCTCGACCTGGAACGCACCGCGCACGGCCTCCTGCCGCACCGGCTGCCCGCCCGGGCCCGCGCCCAGTGCGCCGACGGCCAACTGGCCCTGGCCGAGAGCCAGCCCTCCGGCGTACGACTGGTCCTGCGCACCCGCGCCACCGCCGTCGAACTGGACACCCTCCCCACCAAGCGCCTCTACACCGGCGCCCCGCCCCGCCCTGACGGGATCTACGACCTGCTCGTCGACGGCCGCCTGGCCGGCCAGGGCAGCGTGACCGGCGGCAACACCCTCCTCCTCGACATGGCCACGGGCAGCGCCGAACACCGGCCCGGCCCCGTGGGCACCCTCCGCTTCACCGGCCTGCCCGAGCGGGAGAAGGACGTCGAGATCTGGCTGCCGCACAACGAGACCACCGAACTCGTCGCCCTGCGCACCGACGCCCCCGTCGAACCCGTGCCGGACCGGGGTCGCAGGGTGTGGCTGCACCACGGCAGCTCGATCAGCCACGGCTCCGACGCGGCGAGCCCGACCACCACCTGGCCCGCGCTCGCCGCCGCCCGCGCCGGTGTCGACCTGGTCAACCTCGGCCTGGGCGGCAGCGCCCTGCTCGACCCGTTCACCGCACGCGCCCTGCGCGACACTCCCGCCGATCTCATCAGCCTCAAGATCGGCATCAATCTGGTCAACACCGACCTGATGCGGCTGCGCGCCTTCGGCCCCGCCGTCCACGGCTTCCTCGACACCGTCCGCGAAGGCCACCCCACGACGCCGTTGCTCGTCGTCTCGCCGATCCTGTGCCCCCTGCACGAGGACACCCCCGGCCCCAGCGTGCCCGACCTCACCGCCCTGGCCGCCGGCCGGCTGCGGTTCCGGGCCGCGGGCGATCCGGCCGAGCGCGCGGCGGGCAAACTCACCCTCGCCGTCATCCGCGACGAACTGGCCCGCATCGTGCGGCAGCGCGCGGTCGACGACCCGTATCTGCACCACCTCGATGGCCGCGAGCTGTACGGCGAACCCGACGCCGCCGAACTGCCGCTGCCCGACGGACTCCACCCGGACGCCGCCACCCACCGCCGCATGGGGGAGCGCTTCGCGGCACTGGCCTTCGCGGCGGGCGGCCCCTTCGCACTGGACGGCCCTGTCCGACCCGCGTGCGACACTGCGGCGCATGCCTCTCGCTGATCTCGCCAGGGCCCGACGGCGATGACGTCTGCGATGCCTTCTCCGTCCGGCCGGTGCTTCCTGTGACGGGCCGAGGCGTACCGGTCGACCTCTCGGCGGAAGCGCTCCTACCAGCGAGGATTCACCGAGGCCGTGACGACGGGGGCATATGGATGCTAGAAAGGCCGGATGGCAGACCGTTTTGACCGTCTTCGACGGATATCGGGGCGGTCGCTGGTGGGAAAGAGTCCGCGAAGTGTCGCCGGACAGGTGTTCATCCTCCAGGTGGCCCTCGTGGTCCTGCTGGTGGCCTGCGCCGTTTTCGCCCTCCTTCTGCAGTCCGAGCGGGACACCAGTGACGAGGCCAAGCGCCGCTCCATAGCCGTCGCCGAGACCTTCGCGCACTCCCCGGGCATCCTCGGCGCGCTGCGAACCCCCACTCCGACGAGCGTGCTCCAGCCGCTGACCGAGGCGGGCCGCAAGTCCGCGGGCGTCGACTTCATCGTGGTCATGGACACCCACGGCATCCGGTACACCCACCCCCTGCCCGACCGCATCGGAAAGCGCTTCGTCGGCACCATCGGGCCGTCCCTCGCCGGGAAGGTCTACACCGAGAGCGTCCACGGACCGCTCGGCCAGGAAGTGCAGGCCGTCGTCCCCGTCGAGGACTCCGGGGGCCGTGTGGTCGCCCTGGTCTCCGCCGGTCTCAAGGTCAGGAACGTGACCAGCCAGGTGGACCGGCAGATACCGATCATCCTGACCGCCGGGGCCTGCGCCCTCGGCGTGGCCACCGCCGTGACGGCGCTGGTGAGCAGGCGGCTGCGCCGCCAGACCCACAGCCTCGCCCCGGACGAGATGACCCGCATGTACGACCACCACGACGCCGTGCTGCACTCCGTGCGCGAAGGAGTGCTCATCGTCGGCGGCGACGGACGGCTGCTGCTCGCGAACGACGAGGCCAAACGACTCCTCGACCTGCCCGCCGGCGCCGAGGGCGGCCATGTGGCCCAGCTGCCGGACCTCGAACCCGAGATGGCCGCACTGCTCACCTCGGGCCGCGAGGCCACCGACGAGGTGCACCTCGCGGGCGGTCTGCTGCTCGCCGTCAACCAGCGGCCCACCGACCGCGACGGCGGCCCCGAGGGCACTGTCGTCACCCTGCGCGACTCCACCGAGCTGCAGGCCGTCTCCGGCCGCGCCGAGGTCGCCCGGGAGCGCCTCAAGCTCCTCTACGACGCAGGGCTCGGCATCGGCACCACCCTCGACGTGGTCCGCACCGCCGACGAACTCGCGCAGGTCGCCGTCCCGCGCTTCGCCGACTTCGTCACCGTGGACCTCGCCGACGGCGTGCTGCACGGCGAGGAACCGGCCGGAACGGCCACCGGTATGCGCCGCATCGCCGTGCACGGCATCCGCGAGGACCACCCGCTCTACGAGCGGGGCCGGCTCATCGACTTCCTGCCCTCCACCCCCCAGGCCCGCGGCTACGGCAGCGGCCGCCTGGAACTCGTCCCCGACCTCTCCTCCGCCCCCGGCTGGCAGGTCCAGGACCCCGAACGCTCCCAGCAGATCATCGACTACGGCGTCCACTCCCTCATCTGCGCCCCGATCAAGGCCCGCGGCGTCGTCCTCGGCATGGCCAACTTCTGGCGCTCCAAGGAACACGGCCCCTTCGACGAGGAGGAGCTCTCGCTCGCCGAGGAACTGGTGGCCCGCGCCGCGGTCAGCATCGACAACGCCCGCCGCTACACCCGCGAGCACACCCTCGCCGTCACCCTCCAGCGCAGCCTGCTGCCCCGCGCCCTGCCCGAGCAGAGCGCCATCGAGGCCGGCTACCGCTATCTGCCCGCCCAGTCCGGCGTCAGCGGCGACTGGTTCGACGTGATCCCGCTGCCCGGCGGCCGGGTCGCGCTGGTCGTCGGAGACGTGGTCGGCCACGGTCTGCACGCGGCCGCCACGATGGGCCGGCTGCGCACCGCCGTGCACAACTTCTCGACCCTCGACCTGCCCCCCGATGAACTCCTCAGCCACCTCGACGACCTCGCCGGCCGCATCGACCAGGACGAGGCCAGCACCGAGGCCGCCGCGGCCGTCGTCGGCGCCACCTGTCTCTACGCGGTCTACGACCCGGTCACCCGCCGCTGCGCCATGGCCCGCGCCGGACACCTGGCGCCCGCCCTGGTCGCCCCCGACGGCGAGGTCACCTTCCCCGACCTTCCCTTCGGGCCGCCGCTGGGCCTGGGCGGCATGCCGTTCCGCACCGCCGAACTGGAGCTGGCGGAGGGCACCCAGCTCGTGCTGTACACCGACGGCCTCATCGAGGACCGCAACCGCGACCTGGACGAAGGCATGGAACTGCTGCGCCAGGCCCTCGCCGGGCACCCCGGCCGGCCCCCGGAGCAGAGCTGCCAGGCCGTCCTGGAAGCGCTGCTGCCCGCCCGGCCCAAGGACGACGTCGCCCTCCTCGTCGCCCGCACCCGGGCGCTGCCGGCCGACCGGATCGCCGACTGGGACGTGTCGCCCGACCCCGCCGCCGTCGCGGGAACCCGCGCCGCCGCCTGCGCGAAGCTCGACGAGTGGGGCCTGTCGGAACTGGCCTTCAGCATCGAACTCGTCCTGAGCGAACTCGTCACCAACGCCATCCGCTACGGCTCCGAGCCGATCCATGTCCGCCTGATCCACGACCGCACCCTCATCTGCGAGGTCTCCGACGGCAGCAGCACCGCCCCGCACCTGCGCTACGCGGCCACCACCGAGGAAGGCGGCCGCGGTCTGTTCCTGGTCGCGCGGATGACCGAACGCTGGGGCACCCGCTACACCCCCGAGGGCAAGGTGATCTGGGCCGAGCTGGCGCTGCCCGGGACCAGCGGAGCGGCGGACCGGGCCTTCCCCGGACTCGACGCCCTGCTGGCACTCGACGAAACCATGGACGACGGGGTCTAGGAGCGGGCCACCGACACGATCACCTCCCGCAGCTGCTCGACGTACAGCTGCATGTTCTTGTACGCGATGTCGGTGTCCGGGTACCGGCTGGCGAACTGCAGTCCCTCGTGCAGCCGGTTGACCCACGCGCACACCTGGTCGCCGTAGGACACCCTGATCAGGCCGTACGCCTTCAGCTCGGTCCAGCGCTCGGAGCCGGGGACCGCCCGCGCGTCGACGTAGGAGACGATCGAGTACAGATCGGGCGAGGTGGGGCGGAAGTCCGCGCCGAGCAGGCGCAGCACCCGGGCCAGCGGCATCCGGGACAGGGGCCGGTTGGCGCGCAGCTGATCGCTCACCACCCGCAGCAGGCACTGGAAGTCGGACGCCCGGGCCGTTTCGATCTCCACGGGGGCGCCGCCGACGTACCAGCCGACGGAATCCATCCACTGGGATTTCCTCCTGGTGTGGAACGGGACGACCGTCCGGTAGACCGGCTGGCCGCCGATCTCGTGGACGATCATGCTGGTGGCCGCCAGGATCCCGACCAGGCTCCCGCCGAAGGGCCGGCAGTATGCCTCGAAGCCAGCCGCGTCGTCGGCGTCCACGAGCATCTCGTGCATCAGCTTCTGCCGGGGCAGCTCCCCCTCCGGGTCCAGCCCGAGGTCGAGGGGGAAGTTCGGCAGCCGGCCGTCGCAGCGGCCGATGAACTCCCGCCAGCGCCCGACGATCTCGTCGGTGGCGTCCATCTCGTCCGCGCTGGCCCGCTCGGTCCGGCAGAAGTCGACGTAACTGCCGACCGGCCCGCGCTCGGCGCTCGCGCCCGCCAGGCCCGCGGTGTACAGCTCGTGGATCTCGGCCGGGATGCGGTACACGGAGTACGCGTCCACGTTGCTGTGGTCGAACGCCATGTACACGCTCGCGCCGTCGTCCCTGACGACCGCGGCGAAGAGGAAGTTCGGCCAGCGCAGCGCGTCCGCCGTCACGTCGAAGCGGTCCTCGAGGTGGCGCACCAGCGCCTCCGCGTCGGTGAAGTCCCCGACCGACTCGCGGTGCAGTGCCACGTCCCGCGCGTCCAGCGTGAAGCGGCGCATGTCGTCGCCGGCCCAGCGGAAGCCGCTGCGCAGCGTCTCATGGCGGAGCATCCAGCCGCGCAGGGCCTCGCCGAGCACATCGAGATCGACTCTGCCCGGAAGGTCGAACGCCGCGCCCAGCCAGGTCGGCACGAACAGACCGTCCTCCCGCACGGTCCTGGCCGTACGGATGTGCGACTCCTGGATGTAGGCGGGAGGCCGGGAGTCGTCGGGCAGGCCGGTGGCGGCCTCGACGGCCGCCGGATCGAGAGTCCACTCGACGAGCCGTCCGGGCCGGACCTCGCAGCGCTGGATGTCGGTGATACGCAAGGGATGCCTCCGTCGCAGAGGGGGTACAGGGAAGCAACTGCGTAAAGGCGCAAGTGGTTGCGGTCGGAGCGCCGCGCAGGCGGCTGATCATAAGTTCGCGCGCTGCGGACGGGATCTCAGGACGTGGTGTTCCGGCTCGTCGGCCGGGGTGGGTGCCGAACATGGCTCCAGCGTGCCGCGTGTCATCAGTCCGTCACTATCCGTGACATCCCTGTGTGTACCCCGAAACACGTCGGGGCCGGACCCTGACGCGGCGTCAGGGTCCGGTCCCTCATCCGGGAGCGGGGAGCCGGGAGCGCCAGCCCTCCGGCTGCGGCGCCCCTGGCGGGAGCGTCAGCACGGCGGCGAAGACGAACACCGCGACCGCGGCGAAGAAGTGGAACCCCGTGCCGGGGGCGCGGATCACCCCGTCCTGCTCGGTCCGGCCCGAGCATGCGGCACGTCCCGCGGCACGGGCGAAGGCACGTCGGGAGTAGGCCGTCCGGGTGCATTCCGCCCGGCCGTTGGGCCATCTCGGCGACAGCGCGGCGCTGTTTCGAGGTCACGGAGCGCAAGGATGGTGCGGAGCCCTGCGGGCAGCCCCGCGGAACTCACGCATCCATGACTTCAGAGAAAGCGTGTCACGGGCCGCATGACAGACGTTCAGCAGCACTCCGCGCCGGAAACCGCCGGTCCTCCCCGTCGCCGCCTGCGGGCCGGGGCCGTGGTGGTGAAATGGGTGACGACCACCGATCACAAGACGATCGGCTCGCTCTACCTGATCACCTCCTTCACGTTCTTCGTGATCGGCGGCATCATGGCGCTGCTGATGCGCGCGGAACTGGCCCGCCCGGGTCTGCAGATCATGTCGACCGAGCAGTTCAACCAGCTGTTCACCATGCACGGCACGGTCATGCTGCTCATGTTCGCGACGCCGCTGTTCGCCGGCTTCACGAACTGGATCATGCCGCTGCAGATCGGCGCGCCGGACGTCGCCTTCCCCCGGCTGAACATGCTGGCCTACTGGCTGTACCTGTTCGGCTCGCTGATCGCGGTGTCCAGTTTCCTCACCCCGGACGGGGCGGCCGACTTCGGGTGGTTCGCGTATTCACCCCTGAACGACTCGCACCACTCGCCCAACATCGGCGGCGACCTGTGGATCATGGGTCTGGCCCTGTCCGGCTTCGGCACCATCCTCGGCGCCGTCAACTTCATCACCACCATCGTCAGCATGCGCGCACCCGGCATGACGATGTTCCGCATGCCGATCTTCGTGTGGAACGTGATGCTCACCAGCGTCCTGGTCCTGTTCGCCTTCCCCGTGCTGGCGGCCGCCCTGCTGGTGCTGGAGGCGGACCGGAAGTTCGGCGCCCAGGTGTTCGCCCCCGCCAACGGAGGCGCGATCCTGTGGCAGCACCTGTTCTGGTTCTTCGGCCACCCCGAGGTGTACATCATCGCGCTGCCGTTCTTCGGCATCGTCACCGAGATCATCCCGGTCTTCGCCCGCAAGCCCATCTTCGGCTACATGGGCCTGGTCGGCGCCACGATCGCCATCTCGGGCCTGTCGGTGACCGTGTGGGCGCACCACATGTTCCCCACCGGAGCTGTGCTGCTGCCGTTCTTCTCCTTCATGAGCTTCCTGATCGCGGTGCCGACCGGCGTGAAGTTCTTCAACTGGATCGGCACCATGTGGAAGGGCTCGCTGTCCTTCGAGACACCGATGCTGTGGGCCACCGGGTTCCTGGTCACCTTCCTCTTCGGCGGGCTCACGGGCGTCCTGCTCGCCTCGCCGCCGCTCGACTTCCACGTCACCGACAGCTATTTCGTGGTCGCCCACTTCCACTACGTGGTGTTCGGCACGGTCGTCTTCGCGATGTTCGCAGGCTTCCACTTCTGGTGGCCCAAGTGGACCGGCAAGATGCTGGACGAGCGGCTGGGCAAGACGACCTTCTGGCTGCTGTTCGTCGGCTTCCACACCACCTTCCTGGTCCAGCACTGGCTGGGCGCCGAGGGCATGCCGCGCCGCTACGCCGACTACCTGGCCGCCGACGGCTTCACCGCGCTGAACATGGTCTCCACCATCGGTTCCTTCCTGCTCGGCATGTCCCTGCTGCCGTTCTTCTACAACATCTGGAAGACGGCCAAGTACGGCCTCAAGGTCGACGTCGACGACCCGTGGGGCTACGGCCGTTCGCTGGAGTGGGCGACCTCCTGCCCGCCGCCCCGGCACAACTTCGTCACCCTGCCCGTGATCCGGAGCGAGTCCCCGGCGTTCGACCTGAACCATCCCGAGGTCTCGCTCACGGACAAGCAGGAGAACCTGGGCCTGCCGGCATGACGGACGCGGCGGGCCGCACCGGCCAGGGCACGGAGCCGACCGGGGACATGGTCAACCAGGTGGAGGGCTATCTGCTGTGGCAGACCCGGATCGCCGAGGCCGAGGAACGGGCCCGCGCCTTCACCGAGCCCCTGGAGTGGCTGACCACCGCGCAGCGCGAGCAGATCGAGGAGCACTACGTCCGCGACTGCCTGAACCGGGCCAAGGCGGACCTCCAGCGCGTCGCGGACCGCTGCCGGGCGCTGCGCGGCGAGTACGAGGAGCGCTACCGACAGTTGCGCACCCGCTGCCTGGCGCTCCTGGTCGCCGCCCTGGCCGTCGTCGCGGCCGCCGCGCTCCTCGCCGTGGCGGTCACCCAGTCCTGATCCCGGCACGGTGAGCGCCGGGCGGCCTCACAGCTGCTTGCGGACGCCGGGTTCCCGGGGCAGTCGGCTGTGCTGGTCGCCCAGATCGCTGTCGATGGCCCGCCGGGCCTCTCCGCGCCGCCGGATCGGCAGCACCGTCCGCTGCAGCAGATCCTCGACGAGGAACGCGATGCCCGCGTAACAGGCCAGCGCCACCAGCAGCAGCGAGACGGCGCCGTTGGCCAGCTCCAGCGTGTGCGGCGCGCCGAGCTGGTACGCCGCCGCCAGCGTGGCCCGCACCGTCGACACGCTCAGTACCACGCCCAGCAGCGTCTTGCCGAGGAACGCGGTGACGGCGAGAGGCAGCAGCATGAGGGCGAACGCGCACAGATACATGCCGGTGGCGACGCCGGTCTGCTGCGCGGGCGCGACGATGTGCAGCACACCGAGCCCCGCCCACGACGTGGCGAACAGCCCGAGCGCCGCCGCTGCGGCCGTGTCCCGGGTCAGGAAGGCCATCACCGCGGCGAGGAACTGCACCGGGAAGACGAAGACCGCCAGCAGGATGCCCATCGGGCGGATCTGGTCGCCGCTGATCACACCGAGCGCCGCCCCGGCGGTCAGCGCCATGCCGATGCCGAAGGAGAAGAGCCCCAGCGGCAGGGGATTGCCGTACGGCCGGACGGTGACGGTGGCGCCCTCGGAGCCGTCCGCCGAAGCCGGAGGGGAGACCATGCCCGCCGCGTACCCTCGGCCCCCGGCGGAAAACGCCGTGGGTCTCGTACGGGGGCCGGGACCGGCGGGTGACCGACCCGCTCAGGCGCCGGTTCCGAGGGCCGTGCCGTGGAGGTGTTCCAGGGCGTCGAGGACCAGGGTCCGCCGGTGCCAGGGCAGCCACCGGATCCGAGAACCTCAGTGACACCGTGCGTGCGCCTCGTCTCAGCCGCCCACCGGTGCGCCTGCCGCCCGGCGCCGGGGGAAGATGAGGTCGCGAGCGGAATCACGATCGAATGCGAGGAGTGGCTGTCATGCAGCAGGAACGAGCGGGCAAGCCGGCCGGGCCCGAGGACCTGATCGACGTGGCCCGGCTGGTGACCGCGTACTACGCGCTCCACCCCGACCCGGCCGAACCCGGCCAGCGCGTGGCGTTCGGCACCTCGGGGCACCGCGGGTCCTCCCTGAACGCGGCGTTCAACGAGGACCACATCGCGGCCACCAGCCAGGCCATCTGCGAGTACCGCGCCGCACAGGGCACCGACGGGCCCCTGTTCCTCGGTGCGGACACCCACGCCCTGTCCGAGCCGGCGAAGGTCACCGCGCTGGAGGTGTTCGCCGCCAACGACGTCACCGTGCTCATCGACAGCGCGGACGGCTACACCCCCACCCCGGCGGTCTCGCACGCCATCCTCGCCCACAACCGTGGCCGTACCTCGGCCCTGGCCGACGGCGTCGTGGTCACCCCCTCGCACAACCCGCCCGGCGACGGCGGCTTCAAGTACAACCCGCCGAGCGGCGGACCGGCCGGCTCCGACGCCACCTCCTGGATCCAGGACCGCGCCAACGAGATCATCGCGGCCGGGCTGAAGGACGTGCGCCGCATCCCCTACGGCAGGGCGCTGGCCGCCCCGGGCACCGGACGCCACGACTTCCTGGACGCCTACGTCTGCGACCTGCCGAACGTGCTCGACCTGGACGCGGTCCGCGACGCCGGCGTGCGCATCGGCGCCGACCCGCTGGGCGGGGCCTCCGTCGCGTACTGGGGCCGTATCGCCGAGCAGCACCGCCTCGACCTGACCGTGGTCAACCCGCTCACCGACCCCACCTGGCGGTTCATGACGCTGGACTGGGACGGCAAGATCCGCATGGACTGCTCCTCGCCGTACGCGATGGCCTCGCTCATCGAGCAGCGCGACCGCTTCCAGATCGCCACCGGCAACGACGCCGACGCCGACCGGCACGGCATCGTCACCCCGGACGGCGGGCTGATGAACCCCAACCACTATCTCGCCACCGCCATCGCCTACCTCTACGCCCACCGCACGCAGTGGCCCGCCGAGGCGGGGGTGGGCAAGACCCTGGTCTCCTCCGGGATGATCGACCGGGTCGCCGCCGACCTCGGCCGCCGGCTCGTCGAAGTGCCGGTGGGATTCAAGTGGTTCGTGGACGGACTGGTCGACGGCTCGCTCGGCTTCGGCGGCGAGGAGTCCGCCGGCGCCTCCTTCCTGCGCCGCGACGGCTCGGTGTGGACCACCGACAAGGACGGCATCATCCTGGCCCTGCTCGCCTCCGAGATCACGGCCGTCACCGGCAAGACGCCGTCCCAGCACTACGCCGCGCTCACCGCCCGCTTCGGCGAGCCCGCCTACGCCCGTATCGACGCGCCGGCCACCCGGGAGGAGAAGGCCCGCCTGGCCAGGCTGTCCCCGGCGCAGGTCACCGCCGACACACTCGCCGGCGAACCGGTCACCGCCGTGCTCACCGAGGCGCCCGGCAACGGCGCCCCGATCGGCGGCATCAAGGTCGCCACCGAGAACGCCTGGTTCGCCGCCCGCCCCTCGGGCACCGAGGACGTCTACAAGATCTACGCCGAGTCCTTCCGCGGCCCGGACCACCTCCGGCAGATCCAGGACGAGGCCAAGCAGGTGGTGCTGGCGGCGCTCGGCACCTGACGGAAGGGGGCCCGCCCCCGCGGAACCGCAAAACGGCCCCGCGCGGAACCTCCGGAGCGGCCCGGGACTGCAGTCCGGGCGATGCGGGTTTCACGCGGCGCGCGGTCCGTAAGGCCGTCCCCGCCGCCCGATCCTCGCGGCCCCTCGCCGCGCGGTCCCGGGCGTCCCGCCGCCCTCTTCCCCGTGGCCCCTCACGCCGGCCGTGGCACGTGTCCCCTCGCGGGCACCTGCCACGGCCGGCTTTCGTGCGCGGCCACCCTTCCCGGCGAACTCCCCGGGGCGCGACGGGCCCTGCCGCCGCCCCGGCCTCTTCCCGGACTTTCACCGTTCGTTTTCTTGAACAGCTCGTGTTTGGGACGGTAGGTTCAGGCACATGACGGCAGCCCAGCGCCCCGCCCCCGCACAGGAGTTGCGTGATGCGGGCCTGCGGGTGACGGCCGCCCGCGTCGCCCTCCTGGAGACCGTCCGCCAGGGCGACCACCTCGACGCCGAGGCCATCGCCGCCGGGGTGCGCGACCGGGTCGGACACGTCTCCCTGCAGGCCGTGTACGAGGCCCTGCGCGCGCTCACCGCGGCCGGACTCGTCCGCCGTATCGAACCGGCCGGCAGTCCGGCCCGGTACGAGGGGCGCGTAGGGGACAACCACCACCACCTCGTGTGCCGGTCGTGCGGCGCCGTCGCCGACGTGGACTGCGCGGCCGGCGACGCACCCTGCCTCACCGCCGCCGACGACCACGGCTTCTCGATCGACGAGGCCGAGGTCATCTACTGGGGCCTGTGCCCCGGATGCGCCACCGCCGGCAGTTCCTCAGCACCGTGATCCGCCCCGCTTGGAAGGATGCACATGTCCGAGAACCACGACGCCATCGTCACCGACGCCAAGACGGAGGGGACGGGCGGCTGCCCGGTCGCGCACGGCCGCGCCCCGCACCCCACCCAGGGGGGCGGCAACCGCCAGTGGTGGCCGGAGCGGCTCAACCTGAAGATCCTCGCCAAGAACCCCGCCGTGGCCAATCCCTACGGTGACGGCTTCGACTACGCCGAGGCGTTCCGCTCCCTCGACCTGCCGGCCGTGAAACAGGACATCGCCGAGGTCCTGACCACCTCGCAGGACTGGTGGCCGGCCGACTTCGGCCACTACGGCCCGCTGATCATCCGGATGGCCTGGCATAGCGCCGGCACCTACCGCATCAGCGACGGCCGCGGCGGCGCGGGTGCCGGCCAGCAGCGCTTCGCCCCCCTCAACAGCTGGCCGGACAACGCCAACCTCGACAAGGCCCGCCGTCTGCTGTGGCCGGTCAAGAAGAAGTACGGCCGCAACATTTCGTGGGCCGACCTGCTGATCCTGGCCGGCAACGTCGCCCTGGAGTCGATGGGCTTCGAGACGTTCGGCTACGCCGGCGGCCGCGAGGACGTGTGGGAGCCCGAGGAGGACGTGTACTGGGGCCCCGAGACGACCTGGCTGGGCGACGAGCGTTACACCGGCGACCGCGAGCTGGAGAACCCCCTCGGCGCGGTCCAGATGGGCCTGATCTACGTGAACCCCGAAGGACCCAACGGCAATCCCGACCCGATCGCCGCTGCCTGCGACATCCGTGAGACGTTCCGCCGGATGGCGATGAACGACGAGGAGACGGTCGCCCTGATCGCCGGCGGCCACACCTTCGGCAAGACCCACGGCGCCGGCCCCGCCGACCACGTCGGCCCCGACCCCGAGGCGGCCGGGCTGGAGGAGCAGGGCCTCGGCTGGCGCAGCACCTACGGCACCGGCAAGGGCGGCGACACGATCACCAGCGGCCTCGAGGTGACCTGGACGCCCACCCCGACCAAGTGGGACAACACCTTCTTCGAGACCCTGTTCGGCTACGAGTGGGAGCTGTTCAAGAGCCCCGCCGGGGCGAACCAGTGGCGGCCCAAGGACGGCGCCGGCGCGGGCACCGTGCCCGACGCCCACGACCCGGCCAGGCGGCACGCCCCGACGATGCTGACGACCGACCTCTCGCTCCGCTTCGACCCGGTCTACGAGCGGATCTCGCGGCGCTTCCTTGAGAACCCGGACGAGTTCGCGGACGCCTTCGCCCGCGCCTGGTTCAAGCTGACCCACCGCGACATGGGCCCGGTCGCCCGCTACCTCGGTCCCGAGGTGCCCGCAGAGACGCTGCTGTGGCAGGACCCGCTGCCGGAGCGCACCTACGAGCTGATCGACGCCGACGACGTCGCGGCCCTCAAGGCGAAGATCCTCGCCACGGACCTGCCGGTGACCGAACTGGTCTCCACCGCCTGGGCGGCGGCCTCCTCCTTCCGCGGCAGCGACAAGCGCGGCGGCGCCAACGGCGCCCGCATCCGGCTGGAGCCGCAGCGCGGCTGGGAGGTCAACGACCCCGACCGGCTGGCGACGGTGCTGCGCGCCCTGGAGGGCGTCCAGGAGTCCTTCAACGCGGAGCAGAGCGGCGGCAAGCGGGTCTCGCTCGCCGACCTGATCGTCCTCGCCGGCGGCGTGGGCGTCGAGAAGGCCGCGAAGGAGGCGGGCTTCGAGATCGAGGTGCCCTTTACGCCGGGCCGCGTCGACGCCGCGCAGGAGGAGACGGACGTCGAGTCCTTCGCCGCGCTGGAGCCGACCGCGGACGGCTTCCGCAACTACCTCGGCAAGGGCAACCGGCTGCCGGCCGAGTACCTGCTGCTCGACCGGGCCAACCTGCTCACCCTCAGCGCCCCCGAGATGACGGTCCTCGTCGGCGGTCTGCGCGTCCTCGGCGCGACCCACCAGCGCTCGCAGCTCGGCGTGCTCACCACGACGCCCGGCGTGCTGACCAACGACTTCTTCGTCAACCTGCTCGACCTCGGGACCGAGTGGAAGGCCAGCTCCGGCGACGCGACCACCTTCGAGGGCCGCGACTCGGCCACCGGCGAGGTCAAGTGGGCCGGCAGTCGCGCCGACCTCGTCTTCGGCTCCAACTCCGAGCTGCGCGCGGTCGCGGAGGTCTACGCGAGCGACGACGCCAAGGAGCAGTTCGTGACGGACTTCGTCGCGGCCTGGACCAAGGTCATGAACCTCGACCGGTTCGACCTGGCCTGATCGCACAGCGGTCGGGGGCGGGCCGTGGCGCCCGGCCCCCGACTCTCCTTTCCCCGCACCCGTACGCGCTCCGTGGTGCGTACGGCCCGGCGGTCAGTGGCCGCCCCGGGGCGGTTCGCAGTCGCTGCCGTCGGGGTAGCCGCCGAACGCGTCCGCCTGCGCGGCCTCGCGGCGCATCGAACCTTCGAGGCACATCGAGGGGGCGACGATCAGGAAGCCGACGGCCCGGTCGCCGTTCTGGTAGGCCTTCACCTTCCCGTCCGGATAGCCGAGGCCGACGAGCGCCGCGCGGGTGTGCTCCGGGTCGAAGTCGCCGCGCTCGCGCAGTGGTCGGAGGGTCCTCTCGATCCGGGCGGCGGCCGCCAGCCCGGCGCAGCGTGCCTGGCCGCGCAGGGCGATGGGCACCCTGAAGCCGTGGTTCTCGGCGTAGTGGTCCGGGGGCGTCCCGGCGTCGGCCGCCGCGGTGGCCGACGGCGTCGGCGCGGGGCTCTCGCCCGGGCACGGGAAGTCGGCCGGCCGGGTCGGCGTGGCCACGGACGTCCGCGACGGGCCCTGAGCGCCCGCGTCCTCGTCCGGATGCCGGGTCCCGCATCCCGCGGCCAGGGCGGCGAGCACAACCACCGCCGCCGGCAGCGCACCGGCCGCGGCCCGGGTCCTTCTGGGCGTCGTCATGCCCTGATCGTTCCTCGTGTTCGCGCCAGGTGTCATGAGTACCCCTACTCATCCGTCTCGCGCCGCTCACGTCACCTTTTGAACGCCCCGGACGGTCGGCGCGGGGCTCCCTTCGTCAAGGCTTGAAAGATTCCCCTGTCCGAAGGCTTGCCGCACCACAGGTCTCATCAGTTAAATCAAGACGTGAACTAAGCGACGGGCGCGCGTCGTTGAGCCGTACCTCCCCACCGGCTGCGCGTCCGTCGTCGACCCCTCTCATCCGCACCCGCAGGGACCCCCATGAGAAGAAGATCCCTGGGTGTCGCGCTGGCCGCACTGGCAGCGCTCATCACCCTCCCCGTCCACGCCCCGTCCGCGGCGGCGGCCGAGACGCCGCTGTCGCAGGGCAGGGCCGCCACCTCGTCCTCGAACGAGAACGGCGGGACCCCGGCCGCGTTCGCCGTCGACGGTGACACGGGCACCCGCTGGTCCTCGGCCGCCACGGACAGCCAGTGGCTCCAGGTGGACCTCGGCGCCTCGGCCACGGTCACCAAGGTCGTCCTCAACTGGGAGGCCGCGTACGGCAAGGACTACAAGGTCCA
Source organism: Streptomyces sp. NPDC093260 (assembly GCF_040683715.1). Taxonomy (NCBI): domain Bacteria; kingdom Bacillati; phylum Actinomycetota; class Actinomycetes; order Kitasatosporales; family Streptomycetaceae; genus Streptomyces; species Streptomyces sp. NPDC093260. Next base: position 176,993 of record NZ_JBFBEK010000008.1, on the reverse strand, counting down.
GATCTCCTCGGACGGCAGCAACTGGACCGACCTGAAGAGCGTCACCGGCGGCGACGGCGGCATCGACACCCTCGACGTCTCCGGCCAGGGCCGCTACGTCAGGATGTACGGCGTCCACCGGGCCACCCAGTACGGCTACTCCCTCTGGGAGTTCCAGGTCTTCGGCACGGCCGGCGGCAGCAACGGAGGCGGTTCCACCGGCTCCTGCGACAGCGCCGACGCGGCCAAGGGCAGGCCGGCCTCGGCCTCCTCGACGGAGAACGCGGGCACCCCCGCCTCCGCCGCCTTCGACGGTGACACCGGCACCCGCTGGTCGAGCGCCGCCTCGGACCCGCAGTGGGTGCAGGTGGACCTGGGCTCGGTGCAGAACCTGTGCAAGGTGGACCTCAACTGGGAGGCCGCCTACGGCAAGGACTTCCAGATCCAGGCCTCCGCGGACGGCAGCAGCTGGACCACGCTGAAGAGCGTCACCGGCGCGACGGGCGGCACCGCCTCCTACGACGTCAGCGGCTCGGGCCGCTACGTGCGCGTCAACGGCACCGCCCGCGGCACCGCTTACGGCTACTCGCTGTGGGAGGTCGCCGTCCACACGACCTCGTCCGGCACCACCGGGCCGGTCCAGGGCGGCGGCGACCTCGGCCCCAACGTGATCGTGGTCGACCCCTCCACCCCCAACCTCCAGCAGAAGTTCGACCAGGTCTTCGCCCAGCAGGAGTCCAACCAGTTCGGCTCCGGCCGCTACCAGTTCCTGCTCAAGCCGGGCACCTACAACGGCATCAACGCCCAGATCGGCTTCTACACCTCGATCTCCGGCCTGGGTCTCAACCCCGACGACACCCAGATCAACGGCGACGTCACCGTGGACGCGGGTTGGTTCAACGGCAACGCCACGCAGAACTTCTGGCGTTCGGCGGAGAACCTGGCCATCACCCCGTCCAACGGCACCGACCGGTGGGCCGTGGCACAGGCCGCGCCGTTCCGCCGCATCCACGTCAAGGGCGGCCTCAACCTCGCCCCGAACGGCTACGGCTGGGCCTCCGGCGGCTACATCGCCGACTCCAAGATCGACGGCACGGTCGGCCCGTACTCGCAGCAGCAGTGGTACACCCGCGACAGCTCGGTCGGCGGCTGGACCAACGGCGTGTGGAACATGACGTTCTCCGGCGTCCAGGGCGCCCCGGCGACCAACTTCGACACGGGCCCGTACACCACGCTGGACAACACCCCCGTCTCGCGTGAGAAGCCGTTCCTCTACCTGGACGGCAATGCCTACAAGGTGTTCGTGCCCGCCAAGCGCACCAACGCGCGCGGCGTGTCCTGGCCGGCCAACGCCGGCACCTCCCTGCCGCTCGACCAGTTCTACGTCGTCAAGCCGGGAGCCACCGCCGCCACCATCAACCAGGCGCTCTCCCAGGGCCTCAACCTGCTGTTCACCCCGGGCGTCTACCACCTCGACCAGACCATCAACGTCACCCGCGCCAACACCGTGGTGCTCGGTCTCGGCCTCGCCACGATCGTGCCCGACCACGGCGTGGACGCGATGCACGTCGCCGACGTGGACGGCGTCAAGCTGGCCGGCTTCCTGATCGACGCGGGCGCCGCCAACTCCGACACCCTCCTGCAGATCGGTGCGCCGGGCTCCTCCGCCGACCACTCGGCCAACCCCACCACCATGCAGGACGTGTTCGTGCGCATCGGCGGCGCGGGCCCCGGCCTCGCCACCAACTCGGTCGTCGTCAACAGCAACAACGTCGTCATCGACCACACCTGGCTGTGGCGCGCCGACCACGGCGACGGCGTCGGCTGGGAGACCAACCGCGCCGACTACGGCCTGCGCGTCAACGGCAACGACGTCCTGGCCACCGGCCTGTTCGTCGAGCACTACAACAAGTACGACGTCTACTGGGCCGGCGAGCGCGGCCGGACCATCTTCTTCCAGAACGAGAAGGCCTACGACGTCCCGAACGCCGCCGCCGTCACCCACGACGGCATCGTCGGCTACGCGGCCTACAAGGTCGCCGACACCGTCAACCAGCACGAGGCCTGGGGCCTGGGCAGCTACTGCAACTTCACGGCCGATCCGTCGATCGTCCAGCACCACGGCTTCCAGGTGCCGGTGAAGTCCGGTGTCAAGCTGCACGACATCCAGGTGATCTCCCTCGGCGGCAAGGGCCAGTACGCCCACGTCGTCAACGACACGGGGGCGCCCACCTCCGGCACGGACACCGTGCCGTCCAAGGTGACGCTGTTCCCGTGAGCCGCGCCCACTGACCCGGGTCGGTGAGTGAGAGGGTGTGCGGCGGGCCGGTCCGACCGGCCCGCCGCACACCGCGTTTCCGCGTACCGGGGTGGCCGCGACACCGTCAGCGGCGGCCGCGGCCCTTGCCGAGGGTGCGCAGCACCGCGTCCGCCATCGCCTGCTCACCCCGGGCGTTGGGGTGTGCGGGGGCGGCGGGCGAGGCCGGCTGAAGGGGCTCGATCCAGCGGTCGGCGGGGGCCTTGCACATGTCGTGGCCGAGGGTGGGACCGTACGTGTCGACGTACTGGGCGCCGTTCACCGCAGCGACCAGGCGCAGCATCAGGTTCAGCCGCTTCTCGGTGTCGCGCAGGTACGGGAAGTCCTTCGCGGCGAACGGCACCGAGGGGAAGCAGCCGCCGCCGTCGTCGGGCAGCAGGTCCGGATAGCCGACGACGAGCACCCGGGCGTGCGGCGCCCTGGCCCGCACGGCCCGCAGCACCCGGTCCACCTTCGGCGCCGTGCGGGCGACGGTCACCGTCAGCTCGTCCAGGCCCGTGGCGCCGTAGAAGCGGCGGCACGGGTCGCCCGCCGGGTCCTGCGCGCCGAGCCGGGCGCAGGTGGCGATGATGGATCCGAACCCGACGTCGTTGCCGCCGATCTGGACGGTCACCAGGTCCGTGTCCCGCCGTACCGCGTCGAGTTGGGGGCCGTTCGTGCCCTGCGCCCGCCACATGTCGTCGGTGGTCGCGCCCGAGCAGCTCACGTCCCGGAAGCCGGCCGTCGCGCGCCGCGCCGCCACGATCGAGGGGTAGTCGTGGTCGGATCGGGCGCAGTCCGCGTCCACCTGGCGGGGGATGAGCGGCCCCGAGGTGTAGGAGTCGCCGAGCGCCACGTACCGCTCGGCGCGGCCGGAGGCGCCGCCGTGCGCCGCGGCCGGCGTCACCGAGGCGGTGACCAGGGCGCAGCCGCCGAGCACGGCCCCCACGGCGGCCCGCCGGCGGCGGCCTTTCGTCACTCGGCCCGCACGCGCGTCGATCCCCATGGGCATCCTCCCCGTTGCACCGGACACGGCCGTGTCCGCTCGCGGCGCGGCGCCGGCTCCCGCAGCACGGCCGCTCACGCGTTCGACGGGGCATGTATACCGCTCGGTATGTCCTCGGGGCCAGAGCCGGGAACGAGCGGCCCCGCCTTCGCTTCCGGCTCAACCCCGCTCTGCTACCCGCCGCCTGCCGAGCGGTCACCTTCACCTGTGGTCGTTTTTGGCTAGGAAACGATCGCCGGAACGGGGGCGGGGCACGTAAGGTGCCAGATGCACTCCGATGAACCGATACGGCGTGAGTTCCGAGGTCGGTGCCGCCCCCGGAAGGAGACACCGGCCGATGACCACCAAGGCGATGAAGTCCCTGCTCACCGCCCTGGCCCGGGAGGCGTCGAAGTCGCTTCGCCGGCCCGCCGAACCGATGGCGGTCATGCGGGAGTTCTGCCGCGCCATGAGCGTGCGCGTCGGCCACCCCGTGCAACTGGTCTTCCGGAGTTTCCCCGCCGACATCCCCGTCTCCGGCCTGCGTCTGGACTGCGGTGACCGCTCGATCATCGTCGTCGAGGAGGCCACCGTCCCCGAGGCGCAACTGGTCATCCTGGGGCACGAGTTGTGGCACGAGGAGTGCGGCCACTGCGGCGCGCACGACGTCGCGTCACCGGCGGCGGCCCGGGCGCTGACGGACGGCCGGTCGCGCGAGGCGGTGCGCCGGGCCGCGGAGCAGATCCTGGCCGCGGCGGAGGTCCCCCGCGCGGCCCTGGTGACGGCGGCCGCCCGGGCCGACTCGGCCGACGACCACGAGGCGTTGGCCGAGACCTTCGGCCTGCTCTTCGGCCGCGAGGTCCGCACCTGGATGACGGGCCGCTACGCCGCGGGACCGGTCAGCGCGGCCACCGTGGAGGGGCGCATCAACCTGTCGCTCCTCAACCGCGGAGGACGCATCCTCGGATGATCCCCCACTTCCACATCCCCTACGCCGTCCCGACCGTGCTGCTGGCGATCGCGCTCTTCTCCCGGGCGCCGACCTTCCTGCGCGCCTGGCGCGACCCCGAGGTGCGGGCCACCACACTGCTGCTGCTGTGGGCCACCGCCGTCCTGGTCGTCATCACCCCCGCCAACATCGACCGCCTCAACCGGCTCACCGGCGTCCCGAACATCGCCTCCCCGTGGGCGTACTCCTTCCTCACCGCGTCCTGCGCCACCGGCCTGGCCATGATCATCCGCTGGCGGGAGGCGCCCTCGCCGCGACGGCAGCGCACCATCCGCCGCCTCTACGCCGCGTACGCGGGCGTCGTCGTCGCCCTGTGGGCCACGTTCGCACTGGCCGACGCCCCCGTGCCGCGCATCTACGACCTGGACACCTACTACGCCAACACCCCCTGGATGCGCGAGCACATCCTGCTCTACCTGCTCGCCCACCTGGCGTCCTGCGTCGTCTCCACCCGACTGCTGGCGAAGTGGTTCCCGCAGATCGCCCACCCCTGGCTGAAGGCGGGAGTCGTCTTCCTCCAGATCGGCTTCAGCGCCGGACTGGTCTACGACGCGGCCAAGCTGACCGCCGTGACCGCCCGGTGGTGCGGCACGGACTGGGACGTGCTGAGCACCCGCGCCGCACCGCCCTTCGCACTCGCCCAGGCCGCGCTGCTGGCCGTCGGGTTCATCGTCCCGCAGGCCGGGCCCGCCCTGGCGGCCTGGGTGCGCGACGGGGCCGAGTACCGGCGGCTGCGCCCGCTGTGGCGCACCGTCAAGGTCCTCGCGCCCGCCTCGGCCAAGGCCCGCATCGGCTTCTGGTCGCCGCTCGACCTGCGCCTGCTGCAACGCCGCCAGCGCATCCACGACGCCCTGCGCCTGCTCGCCCGCCATCTCGACCACGGTCTGTACGCGCGGGCCCGCCGGGCCGCCGCGGCCCTGCACGGCGAGGCAGCTGCGGACGGCCTGGCGGGGGCCGTCGCCGTCCTGGCCGCCGTCGCCGCCTGCCGCGAGGGAACCCCGGCCGCCCCGGGCGACCGGCCGCCGAGCACCGCCGTCGACCTGAGCGACCACCTCGACGCCGTCTCGCTCGCCCTTCGCCACCCCCGCACCGTCGACGGCGTCCGCCGGCGGGCGACCAGCACAGAAAGTCTCAACGTCCATGCCTGACAGAGCCACGACCGGCCGACCAGCCGCGATCGTCATAGGCGCGAGCGCGGCGGGCCTCTTCGCCGCCGCCGCGCTCACCGAGTTCGCCGACGTCACGATCGTCGAACGCGACACCCTGCCCGAGGCGGCCGAGCCGCGCCGCGGCGTGCCCCAGGCCCGCCATGCCCACCTCGTCTGGAGCGGCGGCGTACGGGCTTTCGAAGAACTGCTGCCCGGCGTGGTGGACGACGTCGTCGCCGAGGGCGGCCGACTGGTGCACATCATGGGCGACATGGTCTCCCGGGCCCCGAACGAGGTCTGGTTCCGGCGCTTCCTGGCCACCCACCACCGCAACCTCGTCAGCTCCCGGGACCTGCTCGACCACGTGCTGCGCCGCCGGGTCCTCGCCGACGAACGCATCACGCTCCGCGAGAACACCACCGCTCTCGCGCCGGCCGGCGACGCCCGGCGCGTCACCGGGCTACGGGTGCGCACCGTCGACGACGAACTCACCCTCGCCGCCGACCTGGTCGTGGACGCCTCCGGTCGCGGCTCCCGCTCCCCGCAGTGGCTCGAGGACCTCGGCCTGCCCCGCGTCGACGAACGCCGCGTCGACGCCGGCGTCACCTACGCCACCCGGTCTCACCGAGCCCCCGGCACCACCGCGGACGGCGCCTTCCCACTGATCAACGTGCAGGCCAACCCGGCCAAGGCCCCCGGCCGGGGCGGCATCATCCTGCCGGTCGAGGGCGGCCGGTGGATCGTGACCCTCGCCGGCACCCGCGGCGCCGAGCCGACCGCCGACCCGGACGCCTTCGCGGACTTCGCGCTCGGGCTCGGCGACCCCGTCATCGGCGAGCTGCTGAAGGAGGCCGAACCGCTGGAGGACGTCATCCTCTCCCGCAGCACCGCCAACCACCGCCGTTACTACGAGAAGGTCAGGCACTGGCCCGACGGCTACCTCGTCGTCGGCGACGCCGTCGCCGCGTACAACCCCGTCTACGGCCACGGTCTCACCGTCGCCGCGCAGTGCGCCCTCGCCGTCCGCGACGTCCTGCGCACCACCGCACTCACCGCCCCGGGCACCGCGCGCCGCCTCCAGCGCGCCGCGTCCCGCCCCGTCGCCGGCGCCTGGGACCTCGCCGTCGGCCAGGACGCCTTCTACCCGGGCGCCGCCGACACGCCGCCCACGGCGCTGGAGCGCTTCCTCGCCCGGTTCGTGGACCGGGCCGTCGCCACGGGGGCGCGCAGCCCGCGCGCGCTGGGCGCGCTGCTGGACGTGATGAGCCTGGAGAAGCCCGCCACGCGGCTGTTCTCCGCAGACATGCTCGTCCCGATGCTGTTCGGCCCGAAGAAGCCCCTGCTCCAGGAGGCCCCGCTGACGGAGACGGAGCGGAAGGCGGCCGCGACGCCACGCTGAGCGGCTGCGGGTGCGGGGTGACTCGGGCGGGCAGCCCGGCACCCGCGGACGGCAGTCCGGCACCGATGGCGGGCGCTCGGAGCCGGGCGGCCTGCCGGGGAGAGGCGGCTGAGGGCCGCACTGGTGCGGCCGCCCTGCGGGCCCCGTCGCCGCGCCGGCCTCCAGAGGGGCGGGACGCGCAGCACCGCGTCCCGCCGTCCCGCCAGCGGCCGGAGGGCGGCCGTGTCCCCGAGCGTCCCACGACGGCGCGCCGATCTTAAGGGCGGCGACACGCGCAGCGGCGGCGACGCGCGGCACCGGCTCGGGCGGCGGGTACGGCAGGCCGGCCAGCGGTACCCGCCGGTTCCTGGGGCCCGCCGCGCACCGGCTGGACACGCACGCCCGGGGGAGCGGCGGCCGGCGCGGCGGACACACAGACGTCGCCAACGGCGCCACCCACGCCCTCTTCGGCCCGGCGCCGACCCCCGGCGGCCGGCTGCTCGTCGTGGCCCGCAGCCCGGGCACCCTCGGCCGCCTCGATCCCCGGCCGCACCCGCTGTTCGACGGGGCGGTCCTGGAGCGGGCCGAGTGCGCGGTCGAGTCCCGGCGCAGTGCCGTCCACTCCGGCACCGCGCGGGAGGCGGGGCTGGCCGCTGTGGGTGAACGTGCCCCCGAAGGTGGTCCAGGTCGCCGCGGTGCGCGCGGTCGCCTCGAACGCCGCGAGCGCGACCTCGCCGCCGCACCCTGATCGCCGCCGTCTGTCCCGGCATGGTCACCGCACCCGCGCCTTCCGGCCCCGGTGCGGTGACCACAGCCAGGCCCGGACCCCCGCCCGGGCCGCCGAAGCGGTGCTCGACCTGGTGCTCCCGGAGGGCGCCGACCCGGCCCGGTACGGAGAGAGCCGGTCCGCCTCGGCAAGCGTCTGCCGTGGCAGGCGGGAGCCGACCGCCGGACAGGACCGAGTGCTCCCGCCGTGACCGCCGCACCCTGGCCCCAGGGCGCCCGGGCGGGGCCCCGATATGCGGGGAGCGCCCGGAGCGAGCAGGGTGGGACGCGGACGCGCGCCGTCCGCGTGTCCGGAAGGAGCACTCCCATGGCGAAGGACACCTCCGGGAAGAAGCAGCCGGCCAAGGGCGACAAGGTCGCCTGGCGCACGCACGGCACGGAGACCACGGGGACGGTGCAGCGGAAGATCACCGAACGGACCGAGGCCGCCGGCCGTACCGTCGACGCCTCGCCCGACGACCCCCAGTACGAGGTGCGCAGTGACAAGTCCGGCCGTCCGGCCGTGCACAAGCCGTCCGCCCTCAAGCGCAAGGAGCAGCGCGGCTCGGGCGGCCGCGAGTAAGGCGAGTGATCGGTGCGGGCGTGGGGCGGCAGGCCGGTTCCGGGCGGCGACCGGTTCGGTGGCGTGGGGCGGTGATCGGTTCCGGCGCGGGACAATGGAGGGGCCCGTCGCACGTCCACACCCCCCGGAACGCGTATGCCCCCGTCGGACCAGGCCGCCCCAGGCCCGCAGCTCTCGCGGCAGGAGAGCCTCTTCCCCCTCGGTGACCTGTACGGCGGGACCGGGACCGAGCCCGCCTCCGAGTCCCCGCCGGCGCCCCCGTCCCCCGAAGCCGTCCGCCTGCTCGACGTACGCGAGATCCACGCCGAACCCGAGGCGGCGGCCTCGCCGCGCGGCCGGCAGATCCTGGCGCGCTTCCCGCACGCCCGCCTGATCGAGGTCGACTCCCACTGGCGCATCCCGCACCTGCACGGCAACGAGGGCAACGTCGAGCGATGGGTGCGGGTGAAGACCGAGACCCTGGTTCTCGGCGTCCGCAAGACGCTCACCACCCGCCCCAACGGCCGCTCCGCCGACTGGATCGCCCCCGGCGCCTCCAACGGCTGCGCCATGGCCTGTGCCTACTGCTACGTACCGCGCCGCAAGGGCTACGCCAACCCGATCACCGTCTTCACCAACATCGACCGGATCGTCGCCCACCTGGAGCGGCACATCGCCCGCCAGGGCGTGAAGCCCGAACCCAACCAGTGCGACCCCGCCGCCTGGGTCTACGACGTCGGCGAGAACGGCGACTGCTCCGTGGACGCGCTGATCTCGGACAACACCGCCGATCTGATCCGGGCCTTCCGCGGCCGGCCGACCGCCAAGGCCAGCTTCGCCACGAAGTTCGTCAACCGCGACCTGCTCCGCCTCGATCCGAGGGGGCGCACCCGCATCCGGTTCTCGGTCATGCCGCCCCGGGACTCCCGGCTGCTGGACATCCGCTCCAGCCCGGTCGCCGAGCGGATCGCCGCAGCCGGGGACTTCCTGGAGGCGGGGTACGAGGTGCACTTCAACCTGTCGCCGGTCGTGCTGCGGCCCGGCTGGGAGGAGGACTGGGCGGAGCTGCTGCGGCACCTGGACGACGTACTGCCGCCGGCCGTGAAGGCGCAGGCCGCCGCCGAGGTCATCCTGCTCACCCACAACCGCGGCCTGCACGAGGTCAACCTCGGCTGGCACCCGCTGGCCGAGGACCTGCTGTGGCGCCCCGATCTCCAGCAGGCCAAGCGGTCGCAGAACGGCGACAGCAACGTCCGCTACCGCACCGGCGTGAAGGGTCCCGCCGTACAGCGGCTGCGCGAGCTGATCGCGGCCCACGCGCCCTGGCTCACCCCGCGCTACGCCTTCTGACCGCCGGGACCGTCCGGTGCCGCTCCTCGCGGCCACCGTGTGCGTCAGGTCCGCAACCGGGCCGGTCAGGGCAGCAGGTGATCGGCCAGCTCGTCCAGGAGTTCGGTGACCCGGCGGGCCTTCGCGGGGTCGGACAGGGCGGCGGCGACGGCCTCCTCGGCGGGGCGGGTGGCGCGCTCGTGGACGGCGCGGCGTGCCCGGTCCGTCAGGGTCAGCAGCGTGCGGCGGCCGTCGGCGGGGTCCGGGGCGGCCTCCAGCAGCCCCCGCTCCCGCAGCCGCTGGACGGACGTGGAGACATGGCTCTGCACGAAGCCCGTCCGGGCGCGGATGTCTTGGACCGAACTCCCGGGATGCTTGAGCACGTCCGCGACGACGGCGATCTCCCCGGGGGTGAGCGTGTTCCCCGAGGCGGGGTGGGCCACGACGTCGCGCCCGATGTCCGTGAGGCGCTTGCCGAGCCTGAGCAGCCGTACACCATCCATGCGCCGCAGTTTACATCTGTACCGATGAATCTTCACAGATGCATCGACGCAGATGTAGTTTTCCGGTATGACGACTTCCGAGCCCCTGAGCGCGGTCTCGCGCACCGCCCTGTCCGTGGCCCTGGTCCGGGCCGTCGAGACCGCCCGGCCCGACCCGCTCTTCCGCGACCCGTACGCCGTGGCCTTCGTCGCCGCCTCCGGGACGCCCATGCCCTCCGCCCGCCGCTCGGAAGGCTTCGCCAGGGCCCTCGCCTTCCAGGGGGTGATCCGCACCCGCTACTACGACGACCGTCTCCTCGGCGCCGGCTGCGACCAGGTCGTCCTCCTCGCCGCGGGCCTGGACGCCCGGGCCCACCGGCTGGACTGGCGGCCGGGCACCCGCCTGTTCGAGCTGGACCTCCCGCCCGTGCTGGACTTCAAGGAGCGCGTCCTCGGCGAGGAGGCCGCCGAGGCCCGTTGCGAGCGCAGCGTGGTCGCCGCCGACCTGCTCGGCGACGACTGGCCCGACCGGCTGCTCGGGGCCGGTTTCGACCCCGCCCGGCCGACGGCATGGCTGGCCGAGGGGCTGCTGGTCTATCTCGCCGAGCACGAGGCCGCGCACCTCCTGTCGACCGTCGGCGCCCTCTCCGCGCCCCGCAGCCGGCTCTTCCTGGAGCGCGGCCGGGACGTGAGCGCCACCCCGAGGGAGGCCGAGCTCGCCTCCATCACCGACCTCTGGAAGGGCGGACTCGGCCCCGGCACTCACGAGTGGCTCGCCCGCCACGGATGGTCCGTGGAGGTCAGCGACCTCGTCACCGTCGCCGCCGGCTACGGCCGGCCCACCCAGAGGGTCACCACCGCCGGATTCATCAGCGCCGAGCGCACGGCGCCCGACCGGGACGCGGGCGCCGCAGAGCCGGGATCCGCGCAGATCTGACAGCCGCAGAGCCGGCGTCCACGCGGAGCCGGCAGCCGCCGAGCCCGGGATCCGCACAGGCCCGGCACCGCCCACGGGCACGCCTCCGGCGCCTCGCCGACCGACGCCCGGAGCACCGGACCGATTGCCCGCGCCCAAGGCGGCTACTCGGCATCCATGACAGAGAACACGCGCACCCGCCGCGTCGCGGCGGCAGCAGGCCGTCTCCTGCCCGACGAAGCCGGCCCCGGCCGCATCCTGCGCGCCGTCGACCGGCTCGAACGGTTCTCCGGAGCCGACCGGATGCTCGACAAGATCCGCGACGCCGTCCGCGGCGTCCCCCTCGGGCCCGTCCGCGACGCCCTGCACGGACGGTGGCTCGGCCACCCCGTGCACCCGCTCATGGTGCAGCTGCCCATCGGCAGCTGGCTGTCGGCGGCCGTCCTCGACTTCGTACCGGGCCAGCGCCGAGCCGTCCGCACCCTGATCGCCACCGGACTGCTCAGCGCCACGCCGGCCGCCGTCTCCGGCCTGGTCGACTGGGCCGAGCTGCACCGCCAGCAGATGCGCGTCGGCGCCGTCCACGCCACCGCCAACATGGCGGCCCTCGCCCTGTACACCGGATCGCTCACCGCACGCCTGCGCGGCCGGGAAGCACGCGGGAAGCTGCTGGGCCTCGCCGGACTCGGCGCGGTCGCCGTCGGCGGCGCGCTCGGCGGACACCTGGCCTACCGCCAGGCCTCCGGAGCCAACCACGCCGAACACGTGCCGCACCTGGTCTCCCCGGGCTGGCACCCGGTCGCCGAACTCGCCGACCTGCCCGACGGCAGGCCCGTGCAGCGCGAGATCGACGGCATCGCCGTCGTCGTGGTCCGCGAGGGCCCCCGGACGGTGCACGTCCTCGCCGAACGCTGCAGCCACATGGCCGGCCCCCTCTCGGAGGGGACCGTCGAGAACGGGTGCCTGCGCTGCCCCTGGCACGGCAGCGTCTTCCGCCTCTCCGACGGCTGGAACGTCCAGGGCCCGGCCACCGCTCCCCAGCCCGCCTTCGACACCCGCATCGTCGACGACCGGGTCGAGGCCCGACTGCGCACCTCGTGACGGCCGCCTGCCCGTCGCGCCCGCGCCCCGCCCGCCCTCGGACGGGGCGCGGCCATGACATCCCCGGCAGATCAGCCTCCACAATGGGGAGTTGGCGCTAGAGTCGCAAGGTGGCCGGACGCCGGCGCGTCCCGCGGCCCGCCGACCGGAGATCCATCCCCGACCAGTGAGGCAGCAGCCGTGAGCATCGTCGACCTCGCCGCGCTCGGCGAGTCGTTCACCCGCGACCCCTACCCGGTCTACGCACGGCTGCGGGCCGAGGGGCCGGTGCACCGCATCCGGATGCCGGAGGGCGGGGCCGAAGCGTGGCTCGTCGTCGGCTACGAGGCCGGCCGCGCCGCACTCGCCGACCCCAGGCTCACCAAGGACTGGAGCAAGGCGTCCCCCGCCCTGCCGCTGGGTTCCGTCTCCTCCGGCCCCCATATGCTCCGCGCCGACCCGCCGGACCACACCCGGCTGCGCAGACTGGTCTCCCGCGAGTTCACCCCGCGCCGGGTGGAAGGACTCGCCCCGCGCGTCCAGAAGACCACCGACGCGCTCCTGGACGCGATGCTCGCCGCGCCCGACGGCCGCGCCGACCTCGTCGAGGCGTTGTCCTTCCCGCTGCCCATCTCCGTCATCTGCGAACTCCTCGGCGTCCCCGACCTCGACCGCGACTCCTTCCGCGCCTGGTCCAACGACGCCACCGGCGCCACCGACCCGGAACAGCGCCGCGGCGCGGCGGCCGCGATGGCCCGGTACATCGAGGACCTGGTCGCCGCCAAGCGCGACGACCCCGGCGACGACCTCCTGAGCGGACTGATCCACGGCACGGACGAGAACGGCGACGGCCTCGCCCACGACGAACTCGTCGGCATGGCCTGGCTGCTGCTCGTCGCCGGCCACGAGACCACCGTCAACCTCATCTCCAACGGCGTCCTCGCCCTGCTCACCCACCCCGGCCAGCTGGCCGCCCTGCGCGCCGACCTCTCCCTCGTCGACGGCGCCGTCGAGGAGATGCTGCGCTACGACGGCCCGGTGGAGACCCCCACCTACCGCTTCACCACCGAACCGGTCACCCTCGCCGGCACCTCTGTTCCCGGCGGCGGCGAACTCGTCCTCGTCGCCCTCGCCGACGCCGACCGCGACCCCGCGCGCTTCCCCGACCCCGGCCGGTTCGACATCCGCCGTGACGCGCGCGGCCATGTCGCCTTCGGCCACGGCATCCACTACTGCCTGGGCGCGCCGCTGGCCCGTCTGGAAGCGCGGATCGCCGTCCGGACCCTGCTGGAACGGTGCCCCGACCTCGCCCTGGACATCCACCCGGCGGCGATCACCTGGCGTCCGGGCATGATGATCCGCGGCCCGCGCAGCCTGCCGGTCCGCTTCGGGCGGTAGAGGCACCGGACTTGACGAGCCGTCAGCAGGGTTCGCGCCACACCCCGAGTTCCGGCTTCTTCAGCATGGACGAAAGGTGCAGGCGCCGGGACTGGGAGCAGAAGCTGCTGGTCGGTTCGGCGTACTCGACATGGAAGACCGCCTTGCCCGCCTCGATGAACGGGGTGAGCCGCCCGCACTCGCCGTACTGCGCGCACTCCTCGTTGACGGCGAAGTCGAAGTCGCCCACCAGCGCGGGGATCTGCGGCAGGTCGTTCTTCAGCCCCACCGACAGGCCCCGCTCGTGCGCGATCGCGGCGATCATCCGGTTGTAGCGCAGCTGGTCGCGCGAGGTGAGCGGGAAACCGGTGCGGTTGCCGTAGCCCTCCACCAGGTCGGGCTCGACCGCGTCGAACCCCTTGTCCCGGCACATGTCGAACCGCCGTTCCATGATCGGCCGCAGCACGTCCAGACGGCGGATGTCGAGCCAGCGCTCGCCCTTCCAGCCGTTGGTCCCACCGAGCACCGAGCGCGGGAAGGCGTCCTTGTCGGGCCGGAAGTCCTCCCAGGAGCCGACGTTGACGTAGCAGATCACCTTGCGGCCCGCGTGGTGCAGACGGGCCACGTCCGCGGCGGAGTTCTCGAAGCCGTCGATGTCGTAGACGGGCACGTCGGTGGAGGGATCGACCCTGCCGTCGAGCTGCCACTGCCAGGCCAGCCCCGGGCGCGGCCGCCACAGGGCCTTGCGCGGGCCGCCGGACGAACCGGGCGCCGGGGGCCGCGCGGACCCCGACGCCGTACCGCCTGCGCCGCCCGTGCCGTGCGCGGTGCCCGAACCGCCCGTGCCGGACGGCCGGGGCGTGCCCTCGCCGCGGTCCGTGCCCGAGCAGCCGGTCAGCGCCGAAAGCGCCAGCGCTGCCAGCACGGCCGCACCTGTGAGTGTCGTCCTCGCGGTCTTCCTCATCGCTCCCTCCCGGTCAGCGCGGGGGTCAACTCGACCCACGGGTTCGGGGGTTCGCCCGTCACCGGGCCGCAGACCGCCGCGCCGCGCTCGCGTGCCGTGCGCACGGCCAGCGGCACCAGAGCCTCAGGCACGCCGTAGACGAGGTGGCAGAGCCGTCCGGGCTGCTGCCGGGCGGTCCACGACGGGCGGCTGAACGCCGACACATAGGTCGACCAGTGCCCCTCGAAGGTGACCGTCAGATCGGCGAGCCGGGCGTACCCGGGCGCGGGGTGCACACCCGGGTTCAGCACCACCGTCCCGGCGCCGAGCCGGCGGGACGCCCGGACCAGCCGCCGGCAGGCGGCCAGCCCGTCCGGCGCGGCGGTCACCCGATCCAGGAAGCAGCCGTCGGCCGCGTACCACTCCCGGTGCCGGCGCACCTCGTCGGCGACCTCGGCGGGGTCGCGCGCCCCGTAGTCGGTGTCCACGTACCCGAGCAGCCGCGCGCCGGCCTCCCGCAGCGCGCCCGCCACCGAGGCGAACGCCGGGTCGGGGGCGTCGCCCGGCCCGCTGGCGGGGTTCAGCACCACCCCGTAGGTGTGCGCCGCCGCCCTGATCAGCCGGTGCCAGGCGCCGGGGTCCTCGGCGGGGTGGACGTACAGCGGAATCAGCAGGCTCACGGTGTGCCGTCGCCTCCCGGATCGCGCGGGTGCGCCCGCGCCGCGGCCCACAGCGCGGCCAGCGACTCGGCGAGGGTGTGCCGGGGCCGCCAGCCGAGGGCGGCGTCGGCGGCGGTGATGTCGGAGCACTGCCAGGACACCTCGGCCGAGCGGTCCGAGCCGCCCCCGTCCTCCTCGATCCGCCCGGCGAAACGCGCCGTGTCCGCCAGGCGCCGCACCAGCTCGCGCACCCGGACGGCCTCGCCGCCGCCGATGTTGAGCACCGGCGGCAGCGGCCCGGCCGCCGTGACGGCGAGCTCCACGGCCCGGGCCACGTCGCGTACGTCGACGAAGTCGCGGTACGCCGACAGATCGCCCAGCCGCAGCACCGCGCCGGCGTCCGGGCCGGCCGTGCGCAGCAGCGAGGCGATCCGGCCGGGCAGCCCGCTGACCGGCGCGCCGGGCCCCACCGGGTTGCCCACCCGCAGCACCACCGCGTCCAGCCCGGAGCCGGTCACCGCGACCGTGCCCGCCAGCTTGGTGGCCCCGTACGGGCCGACCGGGCGGGTGGCCGCCGACTCGGTCACCCTCGTCCCCGGCGTGCCCGGCCCGTACTCGGCGGCGGAGCCGAGGTGCACCAGCCGGGCGGCGGGCGCCGCCTCGCGCAGCGCGGCGGCGAGCACGGCCGGGCCGCGGGCGTTGACCTCCGCGAGGGTGACGGCGTCGCCGCCGGTCGCGCCCGCGCAGTTGACGACGGCGTCCGGGGCCGCCGAGGCGATCAGCCCGGCCACCCGCCCGACCGGGTCGCGGCCGAGGTCGATCCGGAGGCCGGCGCCGGCCCCCGGTGTGCGGCCGGCGCCGGACACCAGGGCGCCGCGCAGGCCCCGCAGGTGTCCGGCGACATGGCGCCCGAGGTATCCGGTGCGGCCGAGGACGAGAATGCGCATGGGGGGCTCAGGCTCCCTTGAGCAGCAGCGACTTGCGGGTGGTGAACTCGGCGTTCGCCCGGTCGTAGTCGTCGGGACGGCCGATGTCCAGCCAGTATCCGTCGAACTCGTAGGCGTGCGGCGGACGTCCGTCGGCGAGCAGGTCGAGCACGAGTTCGTCGAAGCCCAGCGGCAGGCCGGGTGTGTAGCCGTCGAGCGTGGCCCGGGACAGCCCGTACACGCCCATGGAGACGCGGTAGTCCATCTTGGGCTTCTCGGTGAACGCGACCACCTTGCTGGCGTTTGTGGTCAGCACCCCGAAGTCGATGTGCACCTGGCGGGCGTACGTCGCGATGGTCAGCGGGGCGTCCGAGGCGCGGTGCCGGCGCAGCACGTCGGCGTAGTCGAGGTCGGTGAGGACGTCGCCGTTCATCACCAGGAACGTCTCGGGCAGCCGGTCCCGCATGGTCAGCAGCGGTCCCATGGTGCCGAGCGGGCTCTCCTCGGTGGAGTAGTCGACGCGCATGCCCCACTGGGAGCCGTCGCCGACGTAGGCGCGGATGATCTCGCCCAGATGGCCGATGGCGATGGTGCAGCTGGCGAAGCCGGCCGCGGAGAGCTGGCGCAGCACGATCTCCAGGATGGCGTGCTGGTCGCCGATGGGCACGAGCGGCTTGGGCAGCGCCGTGGTGTAGGGCCGCAGCCGGACGCCCTTGCCTCCGGCCAGTATCACTGCGTGCATGGGCCTCTCCTTCGTGGACGTGCCGACGGGTCAGATGTTGTAGATGCCGGTCTTGTAGCGGGCCAGGTTGGCCGGGTCGCGGAAGAACTCCACGGTGTGGGCGAGCCCCTGCTCCAGGGTGTGCGCGGGCCGCCAGCCGGTGGCCTCGGCCAGCCGCGTCGCGTCCGCGACCAGTCGCATCACCTCCGAGTTCGCCGGGCGCAGCCGCTCGGAGTCCTCGCGCACGTCCAGCGGGGTGTCCATCACCTTGCCGATCAGCGCGACGAGGTCGCCGACCGAGATCTCCCCGCCGGTGCCCGCGTTGAACGTGCGGCCCACCACTCGTCCGGCGTCGGCCGTGCCCACGGCGAGGAAGGCCTGCGCGGTGTCCTTGACGAAGGTGAAGTCGCGGGTGGGCCGCAGGTCGCCGAGGGTGATGGTGCGCTGCCCGGCCGCCACCTGGCCGATGACGGTGGGGATCACCGCGCGCATCGACTGGCGCGGACCGAAGGTGTTGAAGGGCCGCAGGGTCACCACCGGGGTGTCGAAGCTCGCGTGGTAGCTGTCGGCGAGCCGGTCCCCGCCCGCCTTCGAGGCGGCGTACGGGGACTGGGTGTTGATCGGGTGGTCCTCGGTGATCGGCACGGTCTGCGCCGTGCCGTACGTCTCGCTGGTGGAGGTGTGCACCAGGCGCGGTGTGCCGAGGGCGCGGACCGCCTCCAGCACGTTGAGGGTGCCGGTGACGTTGGTGTCCACGTAGCTGTGCGGCGCCTGGTAGGAGTAGGGGATCGCGATCAGGGCGGCCAGGTGGTAGGCGCAGTCGGCCCCGTCGAGCAGGCCGCGGACGGACCCGGGGTCGCGGACGTCGCCGAGGACGATCTCCACCTGGTCCAGGACGTCGGCGGACAGGGTCTCCAGCCAGCCGTAGGAGGAGAAGGAGTTGTACTGGGCCATGGCCCTGACCCGGTGGCCCGAGGCGACCAGCGCCTCGGTGAGGTGGGAGCCGATGAAACCCTCGGCTCCGGTGACGGCGGCGAGCGGTGCGGATGTCAACTCGTGTTCCTTTCAGATGGGTTGCTTCGGTTGCGGCGTGCGGGGCGTCTGCGCGGGTGTTTCGGGAGATGCGTGCCGGGTGGCTTCGAGGTGTTCACGCGGGTGTTTCCCGGGGCGGTGCCATGGAGTGCGTCAGCGGGTGTGACCGCCGGATCCGGGGAGGGCGGCCGGGTCGCTGGGCGGCCCGCCGGTCACATGTGTGGAGCCGGGCGGCCGAGCAGCCGCAGCACACACGCCGACAGACACAGGGCGGCGACGCCGCAGCACAGGGGCAGCGCGGCCGCCCCGGGTGGCAGGCGCAGCGCCGCGGCCGCGCCCGCGCCGCCCGCGGCCAGGACGCAGACCCCGGCCGGCGGCCAGGCCGCCCCGAACGCCTGGAGCAGCAGTGCCGTCCACAACGTGGCGGCCAGGAACAGCAGTTCGGCCGGTGGTGCGCCGGTGAGCAGCGCCGCGGGCACCAGCGGCGCCAGATAGGCCAGCAGGCACAGGCCGAGGATGCCGGCCGAGCGCAGCAGGAAGCCGGCGGGCGTCGCGGCCCGGCGCAGCGCCGCCACCGACCAGCCGCGGTAGCGGTAGAGCAGCCACTCGGCCGGCCCCATGCTCACCGTCAGCGCGATCACCGCGTACGGGTGCCGCCGGCCCTCCAGCAGCACCAGGACCGCCGCGGCCAGACCGAACAGGCCGTACGGCAGGGACACCGCCAGGCGCGGGCGCGGGCCGTCGGCGGCGGCCGGGACCGCGAGGACGACCGACAGCGCCCGGCCCGTGGCGGCCAGCGTGGCCGCCATCGCGAGCAGCGGCAGGCCGGCGCGCACCGGCGCCGGCGGCTCCCACCACGGCAGCAGCGCGGCGCCGGCCACCAGCGGACCGAGCGCGGCCAGCAGCCACCGTTCCCGGGCCAGTACCAGCAGCACTCCCGCCGCCGCCAGATACGCCGACTGCGCCGCCACCACCCACAGGACCGTCGGGCCGCCGGTCAGCGGGGCGGCGGCGGCCGTGGCCAGGACGGCGCCCACCGGGGCGCCGGTCAGCAGGGTGCGGGCGGCCTCCCGGCGGCCGGTGGCCATCCGCAGGTGGGCGCGGTGGCCTAGGGCCTGGCCCCACGCCCAGGAGACGATGCCGGCCACGACGAGCGCGGACACATGTGTGCCGGGGTGCCACAGCGGCCCGGCGAGCAGATAGGCCAGTCCGGGCAGCGCGAACAGCACGCCGCGCAGCAGGCAGCGCACATGGTCGGGCCGCCATGGGTCGCTCGCCGGCGCGGGCTCGGGGAAGGTGCGCGGAACCCGCTCGTAGAGCGCCGACGCCAGGGAGAACAGGTTCGGGTGCCCGTACCGGTGCCGGATGACGTCGGCGGACAGGCCCTCCGCCTCCAGCAGCGCGGCGACCTCGTAGGGGTGGACGGCCGGGCCGACGCGGTCGGCCAGTTCGGCGGCGAGCCGGCTGATCTCCCCCTCGTCGGGGCCGAGCCGCGGCCGGCGCAGGGCGAGGGTGCTGTCGTCCGCCCGGCGCGGCCGGACGCGGCGGGGCCCGGCCAGGCGGAGCGCCAGCGTGTCCTGCTCCGCCCCGCCCGGTTCCAGGGAGAGTGGCCCGCTCATATCGCCACGCTCCCCGCGACCGGCCCGGCCGGGGACGCGGGCGCCTCGGCCGGAGCCGGAGCGATCGTCGGAACGCCGGCGGGGCTCCAGGTACCTCCGGGGCCTGCCGGACCCGCTGGGCGTCCCGGATCCGCGGAACCTCCCGCACGTGCCGGATGCCCCGCCCCCGCCGCGACCGCGAGAACGTCTTCCCGGGCGACCGGCGCCGGTTTTGGCCGCCGCTCGGACAGCTCCAGATAGATGGAGCGGAAGGTGTCGATGGTCTGGCGCAGCGTGAACTGCTCGATGACCCGCAGCCGCGCTGCCTCGCCCATCGCCCGGCGGCGACCGGGATCGCCGAGCAGCCGCAGCGCGGCGGCGGCCATGGCGTCCGCGTCGCGCGGCGGCACCACCAGGCCGGTGTCGCCGACGGCCTCCCGCACCCCGCCCACATCGGTGGAGACGGTGGCCCGGCCGCACGACATGGCCTCGATCAGCGTGAACGGGAAGCCCTCGCTGATGCTGGACAGCATCACCACGTTGCCGGCGGCGTAGGCGTCCTTGATGTCCTCCACCCGGCCCTCGAAGCGGACGGCGTCCGCCTGCCCGAGTTCCGCGGCCAGCGCCTCGCAGCGCTCCCGGTAGCCCTCGCCGCCGCGCGGCGTGCCGCCGAACAACCGCAGCCGCGCCTCGGGGAGTTCGGCCCGCACCAGGGCGAACGCGCGGATCAGGGTCTCCAGGTCCTTGATCGGGTCGACCCGGCCCGCCCAGCTGAGCGTGGGCGTCTCCGGTTCGGGGCCGGCCGGCGGGAAGGCGGCCGGGTCCACGCCGTTGTAGACGGTGCGGATCGCCTGCGGATCGGCGCCGCCCTCCTCCTCCCACAGCCGGTTGTAGCGGTTGCCCGGGGTGATCAGCGCCGCCCTGCGGTAACTCTCCTCGGCCAGCAGCCGGAAGAAACCGAGGACGACCGCCTTCACCGGCCAGCGGTACGGCGCGGTGCGGTAGCCGAGGTAGCGCTCGCGCAGATAGACGCCGTGCTCGGTCAGCAGCAGGGGGGTGCCGTGCCGTTCGAGCGCGGCGAGACCGGGCAGCACCGCGACCCCGCCGCTGACGGCATGCGCCACCGAGCCGTCCGGCGGCGGCGCGGCCAGCGGCCGCAGCGCGTGCTCCAGCAGGCCGGTGGCGGTGAGCGCGTCGTGCAGGGTCGGCCGGGCCTCGCGCACCACCAGCCCGGGCCGGTTCCACACGGCGCTCAGCACGGAGACCGCCCGGTCGCCGCGGAGGAAGGGGCTCAGCGCGCCGTCGGCGGCGGCGCGCGCCATCGTGTACAGGGCGGGGGCGAAGCCGTCCTCGGCGCACGGGTCGAGCAGCGCGGTCAGGAAGTGCTCGTAGGCGGCGGTGAGCCGGTTGCGGGCGCGCCCGCGCGGCGGGCGGCCCTCGGGCGGGGCGCCCCACATGGGGACCGACAGCACGCGGGTCACGTGGGCGGGCAGGTCCCACACGAGGGGCTCACGGCCGGTGCCGGTGACGGCGAGCACGTCGAACTCCAGGTCGGGCATGCCCTGGACGAGCTGGTCGCACCAGACGCTGACGCCGCCGTGACTGTGCGGATAGGTGCCTTCGGTGAGCAGGGTGACGCGTGCCGGGTCGGTGCGGCGCGCGCCGCGGTGAACGTGCATCCAGGTGCTCCACGGCCGAGGAGTGGGGTGGTCGTGCCGGTCCCGGCCGCGTCGTGGCGGCCGGGACCGGGGGAGGGGAGGGTGCGCCGTTCAGCTCGCCGTGGTTCCGGCGGCCGGCCGGCTCACCCCCGCGGGCACCCGGGTGCGGGGCGCGGGAGCGGTGACCGGTCCGTGGCCGGCGCCGCCGTGGACGGCGGCGGTCGCCGGGGTGGAGGAGGGCACGGTGAGGGTCAGCGGCTGCCCGGCGGAGGGGACCCAGCCGGAGACCGCGCCCGCGTACGGCGTGCCGAACGCGGTGCCGTTCAGGGTGGCGCCGGCGGGCAGGGTGGCGGTGACCGCCACGCCGCCCGGGGCCGTCACCGTGACGGTGCCGCCGATGCGGTACGCGCTCACCTGGCCGGACCGCACGGCCGTCTGCCAGGCGGCGCGCCGCTTCAGCTCGGCGCCGATGTCCTTCATCCGGAGGTTCACCAGGGGGGTGCCGTCGGTGAACAGGGCGTGGTAGCCGTCCAGCACTCCGTTCAGCACCGGGTAGGCGAGACGGTCCTCGGCGAGGTTGGACTGGTGGATGAAGTGCGGCTTGGGGTCGCCGGCCAGCACGTGGCCGAGGGCGATCCGCGTCTCCAGCGGCACGATGTGGTCGCTGTAGCCGGTGGCGGTGTCCAACGGGGCCGGCAGACAGGTGGTGGTGGCCGGGTTGTCCTCGCAGATGCCGCTGCCGCCCTGCGCGCGGCTGGTGTAGATCCAGTTGTACTCGTCGACCTGTTCGCTCGCGTGCCCGGCGTTGTAGAACACGTTCATCGGGTAGCGGGAGACGGTCGTGGCGGGACCGACCTGACGCTGCACCGGGTCACGGGAGTTGTCGGAGGCGAGCCAGGTGACGCCGTTGTCGGCGAGCGCCGGGCCCAGGTTGGGGTTGTCGGCCGGCTGCTGCGGCAGGATCCTCAGCCCGGAGTGCTCGCCGGTGACCAACTCGTCGTTCTGCAGCGGCAGCCCGGCGCTCCGCCCCCAGACCCGGTTGAGCGCGATCTCGTCGGAGATGTCCTGCCGGCTGACCCACTTGGTGCTGCCGTCGGCGTTGGTGTCGCACCTCCAGGGCACCACCGTGACGTCCTGCCGGCAGCCGAGGAAGGCGTGCGTGTAGGTGTGGTTGACCCAGCGGAACTCGTCGCGGTCGGCGATCAGCTTGTCGGCCAGCAGGTCGACGCCGTCGTTGTCCGACCGCTGGTCGACGCTGCCGGCGCCGTTGTAGACCAGGTCGAGGGTGAAACCGTGCTGCTGCTCCCAGGCGGTGGCGTGGTCGACGTCGGCCGGGGTCATGCGGATGGGGTCGGGGGTGCCCTCGCCGACGGGGCAGTCGACGTCGCCCGGCGTGCAGTTGAGCCGCGTGTCCCAGCGGTCGTCGGCCGCGAACACGTCGTCCACGTGCACGGCGAAGTAGTTGCGGGTCGCGCCCAGGTGCACGTCGCCGGTCATCCACTCCACGATGCCCCGGGCCAGCAGGCGGAACTGCTCCTGGTACTGGTTGTAGACGAAGGTGACGACGAGTTCGCGCCGCCCGTCGTGCCGGTACTCGCCGACCAGCGAACCGCTGGCGGACCGGCCCGGGATCGGGGCCTGGACGTACGGGGTGAAGTCGGCGCCCGGCGCCGGCTGCGCGAGGTAGGCGTAACTCTCGCCCACGGTCGGGGAGTTGTCCTCAAAGGGCACGGCCCCCTTGAGGTAGCCGAAGGGACCCGCCTTGCCCGCCGCCGTCACCTCGGCCTGGACGCCGTCGATGCTGCCGGAATAGCCGCCGGCGGTCGGGTACTGCAGTCCCGCCTCGGGGCGCGCGTACGTGTAGGCGTCCACCTGAGGGACGCCGTAGGCCTGCTCGTAGGATGCCAGGGCCGTCATCTCGGCGGAGCCCGCCGGGAACGGATTGTCGTTGGGCAGGACGACGGCCTGGTACTTGGCCCGCGGCCGGCCGTCCACCGTGTCCGCGAGGAAGGCGGCGTCGATCACGGGTCTTTTGGACTGCGTCAGGTCGATCTCGGTGTAGGGCGTTCCGGCCGTGTCCAACTCGGCGGCTATCGCATCGGTGGCGGGACCGCCGTCGCTGACGATCAGCGTGCGCAGATCGACGCGGGGCGCGGTGGCGTCTGCGTGCGCGGCGCCGGCGGGCAGCCCCAGCGCGGCGACGAGCGCGCCCACCGTGAGCGCGGTGGTGCGAATGGTCCGCTTCATTGCGGTGAAGTCCTCTCCCCCCGGGCAGGGGTGAGCACAGCTCCGCGGAGCGGACGCACCCCCTTGTGCGGCGCCGGCATCCCCTCGAGACCGGTCGTCGCACATCCGTCGCGTCATATGGTGATGGGTTTGTGTGACTTTCGTGGCCGTCTTGCGCGTCCTGACGGAAAAACGCAGGTGACCACGGTGCCGGCCCCCGGCCTTGGACGCGCTGGCGGTCGCCCGGTGCCGGCCGTGGCACGAGAGGGTCCGCGGTGGCGGGTGCGCAGGTCGGGGCGGGTGCGTGCACCGGCGGACCGTCTCCGGTCCGCCGGTGGGGCGCCGCCGGCGCGGGCCGTGCCGGCTCGTCGGCTTCCGGCCGAAATCAGGTCGTCGCGGACGGCGCCTCCGGGCCCTCAGGCGCAGGCCACCCGGACGTCCGGCGTGTAGACCGGGCCGCCGTTGGTGTTCGTGCTGTCGCTGAACTCGGCGTAGTAGTACGAGTAGAAGCCGATGTTGCCGTTGCAGCCCGAGTCGGCGGCGATCTGCAGGGTCAGGGTGACGGTGCGGCTCTGGCCGGGCGGGATCGTCGCGCCGTAGTTGGCGCCGAGGTTGGCCGGACCGGTGCCGGAACAGGGGGTGCTGCCGGCGGCCGTGGCCAGTGAGCAGCCGGTGAAGCTGTACTTCAGGTCGGGCCGCTGGGTGGTCAGCCAGGTCGGGTCGATCGTCTGGTAGACGAACCAGACGTCGTAGGTCCGGTTGTTGGTCAGCGTCATGGACAGCTGGACCGTGCCGCCGGGGGTGGTGGTCGCGGTGTCGGTGGAGAACGTCAGGGCGGCCGGGGCCGGGTCCGCGCTCGCGCTGGGGGCGAGACCGAAGACGGCGAGGACGAGACCGAGGACCGTGGCGAGGCCGAAGCGCCGCATCAGAGGTGATCGCATGGCCCGGGAGGCTAGAGAAGCGGCAGCCGCCCCGTCTGCCCCTCGCCTGCCGCCCCGCACCCGGCCTGGCCGAAGGTGTGCGCGGCGTGAAGGTGCGGTGGGGGTGGTGTGCAACCGGGTGTGCGACACTCGAACACCCACTGTACCGGCATGGTGACGGAGTGATTCCGCAAGGATGTCGGGTCTCGCCGCGGCCGGAACGTCCGGGTCCGCGCGGACCCACTTTGGCGCGTACCTGACCTTCAGGCGGGGATAGGGCAGCGGGTGCGGCGAGGGCCGGGGTTCTCGACGGCCTGGGCGGCGGCCCGGTTGTGAGTGTTTCAAGAACTTCGGTCCGCGATGTTGACCGGCTCTCGCGACCGCTGCACATTACCTAACGGTAGAACCTGTCGGTAGCTACCGCGCCGCTCCTTCGTGACCGTCGGCGCGCCCCTCCGCGCGGCCCGGTGCGTACCGCTCCAGCCGTCGCACTTCCGCACGTGAGCCCACCCCACGGGCGCCGCCCTGCCCGCCTCCTCGCGCCCGCCTCCCGAGAAGAAGAGAGAGCACATGCCGAAGCGTAGCCTGCGTCATGTCATGACCGCGACAATCGCTGCCGGGGCGCTGGCCCTGGGCCTCCACGGCGGCACCGCCCAGGCCGCCGCCCCCCTGGACTACGTCGCCCTCGGCGACAGCTACAGCGCCGGTTCCGGTGTCCTGCCCGTGGACCTCAGCAACCTGCTCTGCCTGCGCTCCACGGCCGACTACCCGCACGTCGTCGCCGCCCGGACCGGCGCCCGTCTCAAGGACGTGACCTGCGGAGGCGCCCAGACGAAGGACTTCACCGAGTCCCAGTACCCGGGCGTCGCCCCGCAGGTCCAGGCGCTCGGCGCGGACACCGGCCTGGTCACCCTGACCATCGGCGGCAACGACAACGGCACCTTCATCAACGCCCTGACCTCCTGCGCCACGGCGGGCGTACTCAGCGGCGGCACCGGCAGCCCCTGCCGGGACAAGAACGGCACCCTCTTCGACGACCAGATCGACGCCAACACCTACCCCGCGCTCAGGTCCGCCCTGCGCGCCGTCCGCGACAAGGCCCCCAACGCCCGCGTGGCGGTGCTGGGTTACCCGTGGATCACCCCGGCCGCTCCCGACCCGTCCTGCTTCGTGAAGCTGCCCGTGGCCTCCGGGGACGTGGCCTATCTGCGCGGCATCCAGGCACACCTGAACGACGTCGTGCGCCACGCCGCCGAGGAGAGCGGCGCCACCTACGTGGACTTCGCCCAGGTCTCCGAGGGCCACGACGCCTGCAAGCCCGAGGGCACCCGCTGGATCGAACCGCTGCTGTTCGGCAGCAACATCGTCCCCGTCCACCCCAACGCCCTCGGCGAACGGCGCATGGCCGAACGGACCATGAGCGTGCTCGGTCTCGGCTGACCCGCGGCGGCCCGGCCCCGGTCACCGGTCCGGACCGGCCATCGGCCCGGTCGAGGCTCCGGCCACGCGGTCAGTCCAGGTCGTCGAACATGTCCAGCAGCGCCTGCTCGTCGATCTCCGGCTCGGCCGGTCCGCCGTGCGGGGCCTGCTCGGCCCACACCGTCTTGCCCTGCCGCATGTAACGGGCGCCCCAGCTCTTGGTGTACTGCGCCACCAGGAACAGCCCGCGGCCGCCCTCCTCGGTCGTGGCCGCCCGCCGGATCCGCGGCGAGGAGTTGCTGCGGTCCGACACCTCGCAGATCAGCGAGTCGCCGCGCAGCAGCCGCAGTCCCACGGGGCCCTGGCCGCCGTAGCGCACCGCGTTGGTGACCAGCTCGCTGACCACCAGGCTCGTACTGGCCTCCAGCTCCGCCATGCCCCACGCCGCCAGCTGCGCCGAGGTCACCGCCCTGGCCCGTGCCACCACCGAAGGATCGGACGCGAACTCCCAGGACGCCACCCGGTCCTCGGGCAGCGCGTGGACGCGGGCGAGCAACAGGGCCACGTCGTCGTGCGGGCCGCCGGGCAGCAGCGTCCGCGTCACCCCCTCGCAGACGTCCTCCAGCGCCGGACCCGACTCGTCAAGGGAGGCCAGCAGCCGGGACAGGCGGGCGTCGGTGTCCCCGTAGCCGCGCTCCTCCTTGAGCAGGCCGTCCGTGTACAGCGCCAGCAGACTGCCGGCCGGCACCTCGACGGTGGCGGACTCGTACGGCTGCATCCCGCCGAGCCCGAGCGGCGGCCCGGCCGGAAGGTCGAGCAGCCGCGCCTCGCCGTCCGGGGGCAGCAGCGCGGGAGGCGGATGCCCGGCACGCGCCGCCGTGCAGCGGCAGGACACCGGGTCGTAGACGGCGTACAGGCAGGTCGCCCCGGTCGCCGGGTCCTGTTCCCCGTCCGGGGAGCCGTCCGGCTCGGTCAGGGTGTGGCTGACCAGGTCGTCCAGATGGGTCAGCACCTCCTCCGGCAGCAGGTCCTGTCGGGCCAGCGTCTGCACCGCCGTACGCAGCCGGCCCATGGTCGCCGCCGCCTGGAGTCCGTTGCCGGGCACGTCCCCGACGACGAGCGCCACCCGCATCCCGGACAGCGGGATCGCGTCGAACCAGTCCCCGCCCACCCCCGCCCGGGCGTCCGCGGGCAGATACCGCGAGGCCAGGCCGACGGCGCTGACCCTGGGCAGCGCGCGCGGCAGCAGACTGCGCTGCAAGGTCAGCGACGCCTGGTGCTCCCGGCGGTAGTGGCGGGCGTTGTCCACGCTGATCGCGGCCCGGGCGGCCAGCTCGCCCGCGAGCGTCAGATCGTCCTGCTCGAACGGCCGCTCGCCGCCGCGCCGGTAGAAACCCGCCAGGCCCAGCAGACAGCCGCGGGCGCACAACGGCGCGCCCAGATAATGGTGCACGCCCTCGCCGAGCAGCTCCACCGGGTGCACGCCCCGGGCCGGAAGCCCGGCCAGCGCCGCTGTCGGCACGGAGTCGGCGACCGGCCCCTCCGTCTCCAGACACCGCGCCTGGGGCGTACCGACCGGATACTCCACGGGCCGGTCCACGCCGTCGACCGACGTGTCGCCGTACTCCTCGCCCGCCCAGGCCGCCACCCGGCGCAGCCCCGCCTCCGGCCACGGCCGGCCGAGCGGTGGCTCCTCGCCCGTCAGGGCGCTCTCGACCAGATCGACGACGACCAGGTCCGCGAAGCCCGGCACGGCGATCTTCGCCAGCTCCTCGGCGGTGCGCCGCATGTCCAGGCTGGTGCCGAGGCGGACGCCCGCCTCGTTCAGCAGGGACAGCCGGCCGCGCGCCTCCGCGGCGATCCGGCCGACCCCCGGCTCGCCGACCAGCAACAACCACCGGTCGGCGGGCTCCGCGTCGGACAGCGGGCTCGCCGGCGGCTCGGCACCGGACGGCGGGCTCCCACCCGGTTCGGCGCCGGGTGGCGGGCCCTCGCCCCGTCCGGTGGCGGGCGCACCGCTCGCCTCAGGTTTGGTGATGGCGGGGGGTCGGCCTCGGTCCGGCTCGGTGACGGTGCGGGGCTGACCCTGGCCCGGCGCGACGGGGGAGGACGGTTGCCGGTCCGCCCCGGTGGGCGGCGGTTCGTACGGCCCCGCCTTCCCCGGCCTGGGGGCCACGTCTTCCGCGCCGTGCGCGGGCACTCCGGTCCCCTCCACCCCGTGCGCGGGCATTCCGTTCCCGGCCGGTCCCGGTATGCCCGGCCCCGGCACCGGCGGTTCGATCCGCTCCCGTCCGTGCGGCGCGGGCGCCACCGGCGCGAACAGCCCGGCGGCGGCCGGACCGCCCGCCGAGGGATCGGGAAGGCCCAGCAGCGGCACCTCACGGCCGTCCGGCGCGGTCGCGGTCACGGCGACCGCGCCGGACGCACCACCGCGCCGGTCCACGAACCCGACCTCCACCGCCGCGCCGTCCGCCTCGCCGTGCTGCAGCTCCCGGCGGCGCAGCAGGGCGACGCGCCCGCCCGCAAGTGGCACCTCGGCGTACGCCTCGCCGCTGGCGGAGATCAGCTCGATGGCCCGCTCCAGCAGCGCCATCCGCTCCTGCGGACTCAGCTCGGGCGCCGGTCCGCCGGGCCGCAGAAGTTCGCCCGAGCCGATGTGGAGATGTACCGCTCCACTGACCCTCCTGGCCCGGTGGAAGGACCGCATCAGCTCGCGTTCGCGGGCCGTGCTCAGCTTCAGCAGCCGTTCTCCGATGCGCTCGGTGGCGTCCTGGAGCACCAGCGCCATCCCGGGCTCGCCCAGCATCCGGGGCACGGAGAGGTTGACCGCGCCCTGAACACCGCCGCCCACTGGGTCGCGCACCGGCGCGGCCATGCAGGTCAGCTCCTTGAGGTTGTGCAGGAAGTGCTCCTGGCCGACGACGACGAACGGCGCCCGGGTGCTCAGTACCATGCTGACGCTGCTGGTCCCCATGAAGCGCTCGTCGACGTTGGCGCCCGGCACCAGCGAGGCCGCGTCCATCAGGTCCAGTCCCGCCGGGTCGCCGCGCCGGTCCACGAGCCGCGCGTGCGAGTCGGCCAGCGCGATGGTCACCGGGAGGCCGGTGAAGCGCCGGCGCAGCCGGTCCAGCACCGGCGCGGCGGCCCTGAGCAGTCGGGAGTCCGGATCCAGGTCGCGTTCGACGGGCAGCGTCACGCCCTCCTGGTCGATGCCGAGCGAGTGCGAACGCTGCCAGGAGGCGAGGATCTCCGGACGTACACCGGCGACCGGCGGCTCCCGGTTGCCGTGACCGTCCGGAGGAGTTGGGTGCGACTCCACCCAGCCAGCGTAAGCGGACGGCGTCGCATCCGCTCGGCACGCTCCCGCGCCCGCCGGCCCTGCCCGCGCGCCGCATGTGTGGCCGCCCCCGTACGGAGCGACGGGGGCGGCCACGTGTGGGCCGGCCGCCTCAGGCGGCGCAGTGGAACTTCGCGTCCGCCCAGTCGCCGTGGTCGCCGGACTTCGTGCCGTCGGTGTCGGTGACCACCAGATGGACGTGGCGGGCGCGCGCCAGCGGCACGTCCACCGGCAGCGGATCGGACTTCCCGCTCACCGCCGGCGAGGTCCACACGGTCTTCCCGTCGGCGACGACCGAGAAGGACACCCCGCCGTAGCCGTTGATCTCGTCGTCGATGCCGGCGGTCGCGGTCAGCGAGGCGCACCGGCCGCCGAGCCAGAACTCGATGTCGGAGTCGGCGTGCACCCCGATGCCCTTGGCGTAGACGGTGCCGTTCAGGGTGAGGGTGTGGCCGTCGCCGGCGGCCGACTCGCCGTTGCTGCGGTCGCGCTCGGCCGGCCCGTAGCCGTTGACGGAGTTCAGCCAGGGCAGATCACCGGCCCAGCTGTCCTCACCGGGAGGGGCGGGCATGGTGCGCACGGCGGTCCGCTGTGCGGTGACGTGGTCCTCGCCCGCCGCGCGGTACCCGGCCGTGCCGGTCAGGACGGCCTCGCCCGCCGTGGCCCCGGCCGGCGCCGTCACGGTGAAGTCCGCGCTGGTCCGCTCGCCCGGCTTCAGCCGGCCGACGGTGCGCTCGGACGATACGGTCCAGCCCTGCGGGGCGGTCACCGAGAGCGTGGTCGCGGTGCTGCCCGTGCGGCCCGCGGTGAAGTCGACCGTGACCTTGCCGGACACCCCGGCGCCCAGCTCCCCGGGCGGGGTGAGCGCCACGGTGCCGGTCGCCGCCGGGACCTTGCCGCCGACCGCGCTCGCCCCGTCGAGGTCGACGCGGAAGGCGCGGGCGGTGCTCAGGGAGCGGGTCTTGACCCGGACGACCCCGGCCCGGTCCGAGGCGTCGTACCACCAGCCCTCGGCGGCGGCGTCGAAGGCGGCCTTCGAGGCGGCCCTGGGGAGGGCACGGCCGTCCAGGGCGACGTGCCGCGGCGACGAGCCGGTGTGCACGGTGAACGCGTACGGGCGGCTCTGCTGCTTCCCGGCGAAGTTCCCCTTGGCCGCCCCGACCGCGATGCGCACCGCCCCGGCGCCGCTGCGCGGCGCGGTCACGGTCACCGGCTGCTCGGAGTACGCGCCCGCTCGGTGGCTGCGGGTGACGCCGTCGTCCTCGTAGAGGGTGAAGGAGCTGTGGCCCTGCGGGTAGAGGTCCCAGGCGAGCGGGGAGTCAGCGGTGCGGTCACGGTAGGAGTTGACGCCCGGCCACATCGGGATCGTCGCGCCCGCCTTCACGAACAGCGGCAGGGTGTCCAGCGGGGCCTGGTAGCCGTCCACCGTGGTCGGGCCGTGGTAGGTGCGGCCGGACCAGTAGTCGATCCAGTCGCCCGCGGGCAGGTAGATGCCGTCGCGCACGGAGGTGTCGCTGTACACGGGGGCGACGAGGAAGTCCTCACCGGTCAGGAACTCGTACGTGGCGGCGGCGCCGGCCGCGTTCGGGTCGTGCGGGTACTCCAGCGCCAACGGCCGCACGGGGCCGACGCCGGTCCGGTTGGCCTCGGCCGCGTACGTGTACATGTACGGCAGCAGGGACTCCTTCAGCTTCAGGTACCTGCGGTTGATGCCGGTGTACGGCTCGCCGTACTGGTACGGCTGTTTGTCCTCGGCGGCCCAGCCGTCCATCGTCATCACGGCCGGCAGGAACGACTTCCACTCCAGGTCGCGGGTGTACGTCTTGGCGCTGCCGCCGAAGATGCCGTCCACGTCGCCGGTGGTGTAGGCGAGGCCGGACATGGTGGCGCCCGCGTACGTGGGTATCTGCCAGCGGATGTAGTCCCAGCTGCCGGACTGGTCGCCGCTCCACTGCACCCCGCAGCGCTGCGCGCCCGCCCAGCTCTCCGGCGCCCAGGTGAAACCGCGCGCGTCGCTGTTGTCCTCGATCCCCCGGTAGGCGGCCTTGCAGCCGTCCAGGGCGAACTTGTAGCCGTCGCCCACCCAGGCCACGTCCAGCTTGGCCACCCGCTGGCCCGCCCTGACCTGGTCGGCCAGCTTGTCGAGGCCGTCCTCGGTCCACAACCCCAGCTGCGCGTCACGGGAGTTGAGGCCTTCGGCCGTCTCGGCGAGGTCCTCGTAGCCGCAGCCGTAACCGTCGTTGACGAGCATCCAGCCCAGCGGCATGTCGTTCTTCTTGTAGTCCTCCGCGACCTTCAGCGCGTCCAGGGTGTGCCGCTCGCCCCTGTTGGCGTTGTGCAGATAGCAGTCGGAGTCGCCGACTTCGAGGCCGTAGACCGGGGGCAGCATCGGGCGGCCGGTGAGCTTCGTGTACGCGCCGATGACGTCCTTGGCGGAGTCGCCGGCGAAGTAGTAGGCGTCGAACCGGTTTTCCCGCTCGGTGGTGGTGACCGGGTCGGTGAAGGCGTAGGCGCCGGGGGCGTAGGTGTTGCGGTAGACGCCGTAGCCCGCCGAAGAAAGGTAGAAGGGAACGGAGTTGGGATGGCCGCCCTCGTTCCAGTCGTAGTCGACGCCGACTTCCAGGGTCTTGCCGCGGTGCGAGGTGTTGCCGCTGCCGTTCTGCTCGCCCGCGCCGTAGAACTGCTCGTCGGCGCCGCGCGCGAGGGTCTGGGTGGTGGCCGTGCCGTTCCAGCTGAGGCCACGGCTCTCCGCCCACAGCCGGGTGCCGTCGGCCCGGTACAGGGCGAACCGCAGCGGCGACCCGTACACCCGCAGCGTCACCTTGTCCGTGGACAGTTCGTAGCGGTCCCCGCGGTCGGACCAGCGCGTGGCCGGCGGCTTGCCCTGGGGCAGCACGATGTCGTCGCCGACCGGGTCGGTGAAGGTCCCGTCGGGCGCCGCCTCGATGCGGAGGGTGTCGGCGGAGACGAACGAGACGCGCGCCTTCGCCGCGCCCGCGGTGAAGGTGTAGACGGCGCCCGACCGGGAGAAGCCGGTGACCGCGCCGATGACGGTGTCGGTCGCGGCGGCGTCCGCCGACGTGCCGGCTGCCGGTGCGGCCGGCCCGGCCGCGGTCGTCCCGAGCACCGCCAGCACCGCGGCGGCGGCCAGAACCGCCCCTCGGGAACCCGTGGTTGTGCGTCTGCGGGGTGGAACGGTCATGTCGATCCCTTCGCACACGTCGATCGGCGCGGGTCCGGACCTACCGGGACCCGGTACTGGAACTGCCTTGGTGCCGTGATGGTGCCGTGGTGCTCGAATCCGCCGTGCTGCCGTGCTGCCACAGAGGTGGCGCCGTGGCGTGTGATGATTGAACCTGCTTGCTATGAGCTGAAAGCGAGCAGAAACAAGCATGCGAGGGATGGTATAGCGCACATCCCGTCACTCTGACCAGACCGTGTGCGCGCGGACCGGACCGCGCGCCCGGACCGGACGCGTCGGACACGCGGGTGAGGAACCGGGTCGGGCGGGGGGGCGCGGCACGGCCGCCGGTGGTGAAGTCGTCGGCGCGGGGAAGGCTGCTGGCGGACGTCCGGTCCCGACCCCTGGAGGACATCGACATGCCCCTGACCCCGCAAGAGCGCGAGAGCTTCCTCGCCGAGCCGCACATCGCCGCGCTGGCGGTCGACGCCGGTGCGGGACGAGCTCCGCTGACGGTGCCCATCTGGTACCAGTACGCGCCGGGCGGCGACGTATGGATCATGACCGGACTGCACTCCCGCAAGAACCGGCTCATCGGCGCGGCGGGCCGGTTCTCGCTGATGGTCGAACGGATCGAACCCACCGTCCGCTACGTCTCCGTGGAGGGACCGGTCACCGGGACGTCGCCCGCCACCGTCGAGTTGCTGCGCGAGATGTCGGCCCGCTACCTTCCGGCCGACAAGGTCGACGCCTATGTCGACGCGGCCTGGAAGAACCACGGCGAGCAGGTCGTCGTCCGCATGCGCCCGGAGCGCTGGCTCTCCTCCGACCTCGGGTCCGTGTGACCTGACGCCCGCCGCCGGCCCGCCGACGATCCGGGCCGCGCCGACGGACGGCAATGTCAGTGCCGTGCAGCACAATGCCGTCCACAATAAAGGGAGATCAACATCGCTTGCTCCGGGTAAGCGGTCCTCAGTCTCCGACTTCAGGAAGGCCACGCTGATGCAGCCCGTCCCTGGCCAGGCACAGGCCCACGTAGTGTCGTTGACCGCCCGCCGGCAGCAGACCGGCACCGTGCGGAACCCCGCCGAGGCGGGCGTCCCCGCGGGCCCCGCCCCGGCACGCCCGGGCGGCCCGGCGCCCCGGCGGGGCCGCCCGGCCGCGCCACCCGGCCCCGCCGGGGCGGACATCCTGCGCATCGTCGGCGACTCGCGTCACCCCGTCTTCCTCACCGTGCACGCCGACGGGCGGCGCAGATACGGCTACTGGCAGCCGCTGGACGCGCGGACCGGCAAGGGCGGCTGCTACGTCGCCCTGGCCACCGACGCGTGCGACGCGCTGTACGAGGCGGGACGAATAGCCCTCGGCGAACCCCTCGTCGACGCCACCAGGACGACCTACCGCGTCCGCGCCGCACAGGCTCCGGCGGCGTCCCGGAGCACCCCCCGCCGCGCGGCACAGCGATGGGAGCGGGCCGCCTGACGCGCCGAATCCCGCGGCAGCCCGGGACCGCGTCTGTGACCTGACCTCGCGTCACCGGCCGGCTTCGCGCCCCCGGGCGCCCGAGCGTCGTCGGACCCGGGCCGGCCGGGCGCATCGCCCCACCCGGGCCGCGGCGGTCCTCCGACGCCGTATGCCCTCCACAGGACACCGGCCGGGCATGGAGCCCGCGCTCCAGGGCACAGGAGTGGTGGCCTGACGTACGGGGCGGGAGGAGACCGCGTGTTCGACGGCTTCGAGTTGACGGAGCGGGACGGGGACGGCGCCCGGCTCCGGGTGCGCCACGGCGGCGACGGGCCGGCGGTGCTGCTCCTGCACGGCCACCCGCGCACCCACGCCACCTGGCACCGCGTCGCACCCCTGCTGGCCGCCGCCGGCCACACGGTGGTCTGCCCCGACCTGCGCGGCTACGGCCGGTCGTCCAAACCCCCGACCGATCCGGAGCACCGCCCCTACTCCAAGCGTGCCATGGCCGGTGACTGCCTGGCGCTCATGCGCGGTCTCGGCCACGAACGGTTCGCCGTCGTCGGCCACGACCGGGGTGCCTACGTGGCCACCCGGCTGACCCTCGACCACCCGGAAGCGGTCGCCGCGTTGAGTGTGCTGGACGCCGTCCCCATCGCGGAGGCCCTGCGCCGCTGCGACGCGGGCTTCGCGGCGAGCTGGTGGCACTGGTTCTTCCTCGGCCAGACCGACAAACCCGCCGAACGGGTCATCAACGCCGACCCCGACGCCTGGTACCGGGCCACGCCCGACCGGATGGGCGCCGAGGCGTACGAGGACTACCGGCGCGCCGTCCACGACCCCGCCACCGTGCACGCCATGTGCGAGGACTACCGCGCCGGTCTCGGCGTCGACCGCGCACACGACGAGGCCGACCGGCGGGCAGGACGGCGCATCGCCTGCCCCCTCCAGGTCCTTTGGGCCGCCCGGGACGACATGGCCGACCTCTACGGCGACGTGCTCGGCGTCTGGCGCGACTGGGCGGCCGGCCCTCTCGACGGCGGACCGATCGACTCCGGACACCACATGGCGGAAGAGGCACCCGGGCAACTCCTCGAAGCGTTGGGCGAGTTCTGGAAGTCGTACCCCGGCTGGACCTGAACACCCGCCGGCCCCGGTCCCGTTGTCGCCGCCCGGGACCACGCACCGCCTCCGCACCCCGTCCACACCACGGACACGGGAACCGGCCCCCGGCCACTGAGGGCTACAGTGCCCGACGCTGGGTGAGGGCGCGCACCGTGAGGAGAAGGTCTGGGGAGGTCGCACGTGCGAGGGGTCGATCCTGCTTCGGGGCGGTGGACGGCGGTCGTGACCGGTTTCGCGGGACATGTCCTGCGCGGGCACGGTCAGGTCATGTTCCTGCCCCACGCGGCGGCGGGCGCGGTGTTCGTGGCGGCGCTGTTCGCGGGGGGTTGGGAGCTCGGGACGTACGGGCTGGGCGGCGCCGCCGTCGGGACCGCGACGGCCCGGCTGCTGGGGGTGGCGGAGGGCCGCGTGGAGGCGGGCGCGGAGGGATTCAACTCCTGCCTGTTCGGCGTGAGCTGTGCGGTGTTCCTCGGGCCGCAGCGGATCTCCACCGCCCTGTTGGCCTGCTTGGGCGCCGTGGTGGTCACCGTCGTCACGGCGGCGGTCGTGCGGCTGCTGCGGGTGTGGGACCTGCCGTCGTTGACCCTGCCGTACTGCCTGTCGGCCACCGGGACCGCGCTGGCCGTTCCGGCTTTCGCCCGTGTGCGGCCGTCCGCGGCGAGCCCGGCGTCGCTGCCCGAGGCGGTGTCCGGCGCCGGCGCGCCCGGTCCGGCGGAGCTGGCGCGGGGGTTCTTCGCCGCTGTGGCGCAGGTCTTCTTCCTCGACCGGTGGTACCTCGGCGCACTGCTGCTGGCCGGACTGTTCCTGGCGAGCCGTGCCGCAGGGGCGGCGGCCTGCGCCGGCAGCGCCGCGGGGACCGCGACGGCGTGGGCGCTGGGCGCGTCGGCGGAGCGCATCGCCGACGGCTCCCTGGTCTGCAACGCGGTCCTGGTGGCACTGGCGCTGTGCGGGGTGTTCCTGGAGGCGAGCCGCCCGGCCCTGCTGTACGCCGTCCTCGGCGCGGTCACCGCCACGGTGGCGACACCGGCCCTGGAAGCCCTGCTGGCGCCCTTCGGAGGACACGCCCTGACCTGGCCGTTCGTCCTGACGGCCCTGACGTTCCTGGCCGCCGCCCACTCCTTCCCGCGCCTGGCCCGCCGCCACCGCCCGGCCCCCGGACCCGCCACGACGACCCCGTGCGCCGACCGGCACACGCACCCGGCCGCCCCGTTGCCGCCGCCCGGGACAGCCGCCGCCTGATCCGGCGCGTCGCCGGACGCACACCTCGGCGGCGCAGCGCCGGTCCCGTACCTCAGCCGCGCGTCGCCCCCGACCCCCCGGCTTCCTCGGCCGGAGCAGCCAGGCGTTGACGGCCGCGCCCAGCACGACGCACACCGCGTACCCCCACGACGAGCCGCCCGGCAGCAGCAGGAGGAGCAGCAGACCGCCGGCAGCCGTGAGCGCCGGCGGCCGGACACCCGCGAACGAGGAGTCCTCGTGTGGGGGCCCGTCCGGTCGGTCGTCACCCAGACGCAGACGGCCGCGACCGCCACCGGATACGCCGTGCTCACCCAGTGGGCGCGCAGCCTGCCGGGCAGGCCGGACGGACCAGGACGGGTACCGCTGTGCATGCTGTCCCTGCGGGCGGGCCGAACACGTCACCCGTACACGCGTGCCCGGCACGGCGGCGCATGAGCGCGGGTGCTCAGATGCGGCTGAGCGCCTACTCAGGCACGGGATCCTTGGGACGGAGCAGCAGCAGGGTGGTGTCGTCGGTGCCGAGGGTGTGGTCCTGGAGGAGGGCGTCGGCGATCTCGTCCAGCGGCGCGTCCGGCTCGCCCGCACCTGACAGCCGGCGGGCGAGCGCGGTCAGCGCGTGGTCGGGGTCGGTGCCGGGCCGGTCGGTGAGACCGTCGGTGTACAGTGCGAGGGTCGCGCCGGCGGGCAGGGCCAGCCGGGTGTGCGGATAAGCGGCCTTCGGGTCGATGCCGAGCAGCATCCCGCCCGGGCCGTCCAGCGCCTGGACCCGGCCGTCCGCGTGGCGCAGCAGCGGGTGCGGATGCCCGGCGAGCGCCAGGAGGGCCCGGTGGCGACGCGGGTCCAGGCGTACATAGGCGGCGCTGGCCAGCAGCTCCGTGTCGAGAGCGGTCAGCAGCCGGTTGGTGAGGGCGAGGACCCGCCGCGGGTCGGCCCCGCCGGACGCGTGCGCGCGCACCGCGGTGCGGATCTGGCCCATGAGCGCGGCGGCGGTGGCGTTGTGGCCCTGGATGTCGCCGACGACCGCCGCCACCCGGTGGTGGCCCAGGGTGATGAGATCGTAGAAGTCGCCGCCGACGGCGAGCCCCTCGGCCGCCGGCAGATAGCGCACCGCGGTCTCCAGGCCCGGGATGCGCGGCAGCCGGTGCGGCAGCAGGGCGTCCTCCAGATCCCGGGCCAGCCCGCTGGCCGTGTCGTACTGGCGGGCCCGCGACAGCGCCTGCGCGATCAGGTCGGCCAGAGCGGTGAGGGTGGCCCGCTCCTCGGGCCCGAACTGGTGCGGGCGGTCGTACGACAGGACACAGGCACCCACCCTGCGCTGCGGGGTCAGCAACGGCAGGACCGCCCACGCGGAACCGGGGGCGAGCGTGGCGTGCAGGGGATAACGTCGCACGATCTCCTGGCGCTCCTCCAGGAAGAGCGGGACGCCCGTCGACAGGGTCAGGGTGCCGGGCGTCTCCGCGCCGGCGGGCGGCCGGTCGATGCGCTCCAGGACGCCGGGCCGG
Organism: Streptomyces sp. NPDC093260; assembly: GCF_040683715.1. Taxonomy (NCBI): domain Bacteria; kingdom Bacillati; phylum Actinomycetota; class Actinomycetes; order Kitasatosporales; family Streptomycetaceae; genus Streptomyces; species Streptomyces sp. NPDC093260. Next base: position 139,737 of record NZ_JBFBEK010000008.1, on the reverse strand, counting down.
CAGCCGTGCGCACCGACCACCCGTAGCCGCCCGTCCGCCTCCACGGCCAGCAGCACCGCCCGCGAGGCGCCGAAGACGGGCAGCAGCTCGTCGGCGACCAGCCGCACGATGTCCCGTACGCCGGTGGCCCGGGCGAGCGCGCCGACCAGGTGCAGCACGTGGTAGTAGCCGTCAAGCCGCGCCGGCGCCCGCGGCGCGCCCCCGCCCTCGGGCAGCCGGGGCCGGTCGGGCTCCGGGCCGCTCTCGGTGATGCGCACGGTGATGCCGGAGAGGTCCGGGTACAGCTGGAAACACAGCCACCGGTCCGGCGGCCGCAGCACCGTGAACGCGGTCGGCTGCCGGCTCATCGCCGCCGCCCGGTAGCGCTCCTCGTAGACCGGATCGTCCAGCCACGGCAGCACCTGCCACAGCGCCCGCCCCACCAGCCCGTCGGCCGCCGCGCCCAGCAGGGCCGCCGCGGCGGGGGTGGTGAGGGTGACCCGGCCGTCCACGCCGAGCACGCACACCCCTTCCGGCAGCCGGGCGAGTGCCGACTGTTCCGGCGTGTGGTCCGGGCCGCTGGTGAGGCCCGACAGCACCAGCGGTTCGGCCGTCGGCCGGACGGGCCGCCCGGCGTCGGCCCAGTGGGCGAGGACGCGGCCGAGCACCGACGCGGCGGCCCGCAGCCGGTCGCGCTCGTCCGCGCCCAGCAGCCGGGGCCGCGAACCGGCCCAGTTCACGAACAGCGCGCCGTGCACCCGCCCGTCGCACTCCAGCGGCACGCACGCGAACGCCAGCCGGTACGGCATGATCAGCGCCGTGCGCGGATAGCGGCGGGCCATCTCCTGCGTGTCGCCCACCCACACCAGTTCCCGCTCGCGCACCGCCTCGGCCACGCCGACCGGGGCGTCCACCCGGATCCGCCGCCAGGGGCCCGCGAACTGCGGCGGCAACCCGGTGAACACGGCCAGCTCCAGCGTCTTCCCGGCCGGGTCCAGGAGGTACACCCCGCCGCCGTACGCGCCCAGCCCCGACACCGCCCCGGTCAGGCAGACCCCCAGCTCCCGCAGGGCCAGGCGGTCGGCCGCGGCCGTGGGGCGCCGCGTACCGGGAACACCGTCTGCAGTGGAGTCTTCGCCCATGGGTACCACCCTGCCCGCCGTCGGTCCGGGGCCCGGCCACGGCGGTCGCGAGGAGCCCGGCGGACCCGGGACCTCCTCCCACTATTCCACGCCGCGGCGAAGGCCGTTCGCGGGCGACGACGACCCCTGTCGGGCCGCCCGACGTCAGGAGCGGGCCCGGCGACGGCGGCGGCGCACCACCTCCGCGGCCCCGACCGCCACCGCGACCGCGGCCGCCGCCGGGACGAGAAGACCGGGCCGCGTCCGGGGCCGGTACGGCGGGGCCGGCGACGCCTCCAAGCGAATGACGGCGGTGTCGTTCCCGGGTGTGCGGTCGTAGGGGCCGTACGCGCGGACGGTCCCTGGGGCGCCGGACACCCGGCGGTCGATGCGGAAGCGGAAACCCACGGTGGTGGTCTTGTCGGCGCCGGGCGAGAAGGTGTCGCCGTCGAGGTCGCAGACGAAGGCGCCGCCCGGCTTCCCGGGCCGTCGGCACGCCCATCGGCCGTCCGTGTCCTCGAAGGTGAACGGGACGGAGGTGACCGTGGTGCCCTCCGGCGGGACCACCTCGAAGGTGCCGCGCGCGCCGACCGCTCGGCCGGGGCCGAGCTCGCGCACCCCGAGCCGTACGGTCACCGTGTCGCCGACCCGGCCCCGCACGGTGCCGGCGACCGCCGCGTAGTCGGCCTGCACGGTGGTCTCCACGGTGGTGAGGGCGCTGGCCCGGCCACCGCCGCCGGCCGGTCCGTCGGAGACCAGGGCGAGCGGCGCGCCCGTGCCCCGCACCGTCAGCCCGTCGGGCCGCCGCGGGTCGGACGACCAGGAGTACTCCACGGTGCCGGTCAGCTCCCCGGGTGCGGCGGTGAACGCCACCGGCGCCCGGGTGCGGTACGCGGCGCCCGGTGCGGCCTTCGTGGTGAAGAGGCACCAGGCGGTGGTGAACTCCGGGTCGTAGGAGCAGTTGCGGGGCCGGGAGGTCAGCACCAGACCGCCCCGCGCGGTGATCGTGAGGGCCACGCCGTGCTCGGCGGCGAACCGGCCCGGGTTGGCGAACCGGGGCCTCAGCGACGCCGGCCGCCCCGGCTGCAGCCCCGTCACCTTCCCCTCCGCCCCGGGCGCGTACAGCGTGGGACCCCCGACGAGCATCCGGGTCGTGCCGGTGACGGGGGCCGCGTTGTCGGCGCTCGCCGTGTAGGAGACCGTGCCGCCGTCGCCCGGCCGCACCCCGGCCACACCGTGCAGGGTGAAGGGCGGCATGCTCTCCCCGTCGTTGCGGAGGGTGCCGTACGAGCACGTCCACACCCAGTCGCCGCGGCGCGCGCAGTCGCCGCCGCTGCCGTCCGTCACGCGGGCCACCCCCTTCAGCCCCGAGGCGTCCACGACGACCTTGATGTTCCGCGCCGGTTCGGTGTTCCCGGGCACGACGGCGACCGGCAGTACGAAAGCGCCGTTCACCGCCCGGGCGCCCTGGTCGGCGTTGTACATCACGAAGGTCCCGGGGGCTTCGAGCCGCAGCCGGACCGTGCCGGCCGCGACGGAGGCCGCCGCCACGGTGGTCGTCCCGGCGAGGGTCAGCAGGACGACGAGGAAGCGCGCCGCGAGGGCGGTGCCTCGCCAACTGCCGCGGCCTGGGCGTGCGGTGGGTATGGGCATGCGCGGCACTATGCCATCCGCCGTCGGCGAGCCGTTGTCGAGGACCCGGCAGGCCCCGCCCGGCGGCGGGCTCAGCCGGTGAGCCGGCGCTCGATCCACTCGGCGGCGGTCCGGCGGAACAGACGGCGGTTGTCGGCGCGCTGGAAGTCGTGGCCCTCCTGCCGCAGCAGGAGCAGCGCCGCCTCCAGCCCGCGTTCCCGGGCCGCCCGCACGAACTGCTCGGACTCGCCCGGCGGCACGTTGGTGTCGTGCTCGCCGTGGACGGCCAGCACCGGGGCGCGCAGGGCGTCGATGCGGCTCATGGGCGACAGCGCGCGCAGCAGGTCGCGGTCGTGTTCCGGATGCCCGTACTTGTGGGCCGCCGACCGCGCGATCCACGGCTCGGTGCCGGCGAAGAAGGTGGCGAAGTCGGACATCCCGCAGACCGCCACACCGGTGCGGAACAGGTCCGGATGCCACACCAGGGAGGCCATCACCAGATAGCCGCCGTAGGAGCGGCCCATGACGGCCAGCCGCTGGGGGTCGGCCGGCCCGGCCAGCACCGCGTGGGCCGCGCAGTCCGCGACGTCGTCGATGGCCGCGAACCGCCCCTTGCCGAGATCCGCGTCGGTGAAGGAGCGCCCGTGCCCGCCGGAACCGCGCACGTCCGGGGCGAAGACGTCCAGCCCCCGGCCGAGCAGCTCGTGGTAGAGCGGGTCGAACACGGGCCGTTCCTGTTCCTCCGGACCGCCGTGCAGGTGGATGACGCAAGGGGCGGGCTCGGCGGGGGAGCGGCCCGGAGCGCGGTAGTACCAGCCGCCGAGGGCGAGCCCGTCCCGGGCGACGGGCCGCATCGGCACCGGCCGCACCGGGGCCCGGCCGTCCGGCGCCACGTCCTCGTCCCGCGAGGACCACGGTGTGCGCAGGGGCGTCCCCTGGGGCAGCCACCACACACCGGGCCTGCGCTGTGACCCGGACAGCGCCACGACCGGGGCGTCCGGGTCCGCGGTGGGCACGACGCGGGTGACCACCTCGTGGGGGAGCGCCACGTCCCGCACGGCCACGCCCTGGCGCAGCGGCATGGCGGCCGGGGCGCCGAACGCCGGGACGCCCGGGGCACTGGGGACACCGGGGCCGGGGGGACCGGGGGAGGGCCGCGCGTCTTCCGTCGCGTTCCCGGCCGGCTCGCCGTCCGGGGCACTCACGCCGTCGTCGGCGTCCAGTGTGGCGATCTGGAGTTCGCTGAGGCCGCGCACGTTCCAGGACAGCAGGGCCCCGCGCCCGGTGCGGTCCAGGGCCAGCAGCTCCAGACCGCGGTCGGGGCGCTCCGCGGCGACGGTGAGCCCTCGCCGGCGCCCCTGCGGGTCCAGGCGCAGCGCGTACAGGGCGGCGAACTCCCGCCCGTGGTCGCTGCGCAGCCACACCGTCAGGCCGTCGGGTGCGAAACCGCCGATCCACGGGTCGTCGTCGGCGACCGGCACCGCGCAGGTGACGGCCAGGTCCCGCAGACGGACGACGAGGGCCTCGCGGCGGGCCCGCGGCCCCCGGCGCAGCAGCGCGAGCCTTCCGTCCTGGCTCAGGTCGCACACGCGCAGGGTGGCGGCCCCGCGTTCGCCCGCCAGGAACACCGGGGCGGCCACGCCTTCCGGGTCCACCAGATACGCGGACAGGGTCAGGGGCGCCGGCTCGTCCGGGCCGTCCAGCCCGCCGCCCGGGCGGGCGTGACCGGCGGACCGTGCGGCGGGACCGGCGGCCACGGGTGTGTACGGGGGGCGGACCGCGCCGGGCGGCGGCCCGCCGAGCAGCACGGCGTGCCCGTTGCGCACGGCCCAGCCGGGCGGGTGCGGCGGCACGTGCGCCCCCGCCTGCGCGCGGACGGGACCGGCCTGCACGGTGCCCGGTTCCGGGCCCGTCGACGGCTCGGCCACGGTCACCGCGAGGGCCGAGCCGTCGTGCCGCCAGCAGCCGAGGTGGGCCGAGCTGCCCGGCTCGGCGCCGGCGAGGACGCACCGTCCGGTGCCGTCGGGGCGCACGCACAGGACCCGGGTGAGTTCGCCGCCGCCCGGCGCGGTGGTGTACGCGATCCACCGGCCGTCCGGCGACCAGGAGACCTCGGTGACCGGGTCCGGGTCGCTGTCGAGCAGCCGCACCGAGTCCCCGTCGACCGGGCCCGTCCACAGCTGCGGCACACCGCCCCGGTCGCAGATGAAGGCGACCTGCCGGCCGCTGGGGTCCACCGAGGGGTACCAGCAGCCGTGGGCCGTCACCGGCTGCGGTGCGTCGTGGGCCGCCGGGACGTCGCGCAGCGCCAGCGGCGCGGGCGCGGCCAGCGGCGCCCGCGCCGTGCCGTCCGACGGACCGGCGGCCCACCCGCCCCGGAGCGCCGCCTGCGGCCCCCGGTTCGCGGTGGCCGGGTCCGGCCCGGGCCCCGCGCCCGCCGTGCCGTCGGCCCGTCCGGGGTTCCCGGCGGCCGGGACCGCCGCCCCGGTGCCGCCCGGACCGGACGCCGACCGGGCGGGCCCACCGGCCACCGCGGCACCGCCGCTCGCACCCGGCACGGGCGGTTGCGCACCCGGTGCCGAGGCGCCTGGTGCCGGACATCCCGAAGCCGCCGCCGGGTCCGGAGACGGCGGAGTCGCTGCCGCCGGGCCTGATGCCGCCGGCCCCGAAGTCGGCGAAGCCGCCGCGGTCGGCCCCGCAGTCGGCGAGGCCGTCGTCGGACGCGCAGGCCGCGAAGGCGCTGCTGCTGGGCCCGCCGTCGACGGGTCCGATGCCGCCGGCCCCGAGGTCGGCGAAGCCGCCGCGGTCGGGTCCGGAGCGGGCGGAGTCGTCGCCGGACTCGGTGCCGTCGGCCCCGGGGGCGGTGAGGTCCGCGCCGTCGGCTCTTCCGCCGGCACCCCGGCGCCCGCGGCCGGCTGCGTCGCGCGTTCCGCGCCGCCCTCCGCGCCGCCCTCCGCGCGGGTCGGTCCGAGCGGCGCGGACGAGCGGTGGGCGGCCGGGCCGCCGGTCAGTCGATTCCGTGCGTTTGCAGCCATATCTCCAGCAGAGCCACCTGCCACAGCGTGTTCGCCCCCCGGTGGGTTCGGTGCGCGTCGGGCGCCGCCAGCAGCTCGGCGACGTACTCCGGGCGGAAGACGCCCCGGCCCTTGGCGGCGGGAGCGGTGACCGCGTCGCGCACCCGCTCCAGCACCGGCCCGGCCATGTGCGTGATCGCCGGGACCGGGAAGTAGCCCTTGGGCCGGTCGACCACCTCGCGCGGCAGCACCTTGCGGCCGGCCGCTTTCAGGACGCCCTTGCCGCCGTCCGCGAGCTTCAGTTCGGGCGGGCAGGCCGCGGCCAGTTCGACCAGCTCGTGGTCGAGGAACGGGACGCGGGCCTCCAGACCCCAGTCCATGGTCATGTTGTCCACACGTTTGACCGGGTCGTCGATCATCATCACGTGCGTGTCCAGCCTGAGGTCCGCGTCCAGCGCGCTCTCCGCGCCCGGCGCCGCCATGTGTGCGCGGACGAACTCGGCGGACGCGTCGTGGTCGGCCAGCATGTCGGGCTCCAGCATGCGGGCGAGATCGGCGTGCGAGCGGTCGAAGTAGGCGTCGATGTACGCGGGCGCCGCGTCCTGCCGGGGTGCGTCCGCCATCGCCGGGTACCAGTGGTAGCCGGCGAACACCTCGTCCGCGCCCTGTCCGCTCTGGACGACCTTCACCTCCTTGGCGACCTGCTCGGACAGCAGGTGGAAGGCGACCACGTCGTGGCTCATCATGGGCTCGCTCATGGCCGCGACCGCGTCGTCCAGCGCGTGGGAGACGCGGTCGGAGGGGACGAGCAGCTGGTGGTGGTCGGTGCTGAAGCGCCGCGCCACCAGATCCGAGTAGCCGAACTCGTCGCCCTCGTCGCCGCCCTCCGACTCGAAGCCGACGCTGAAGGTGGCCAGCTGCCGCTGCCCCTCCTCGGCCAGCAGCGCCACGATGAGACTGGAGTCCAGGCCGCCCGACAGCAGCACGCCGACCGGTACGTCGGCCACCATGCGGCGGCGTACGGCGGTGCGCAGCGCCTCCAGGACGGCGTCCGTCCAGTCCTCGGCGCTCAGGCCCGCGTGCTCGGCCCGGCGGGTGTAGGAGGGCTGCCAGTAGCAGTGGTCGCGCCGGGAGCCGTCCGCCTCGATGACGCGCACGGTGGCCGGCGGCAGCTTGCGCACGCCGTTCAGGACGGTGCGGGGCGCGGCGACGGTGGCGTGCCAGCTCAGGTACTGGTGCAGGGCGACGGGGTCGAGCGAGGTGTCCACGCCGCCGCCGGCCAGCAGGGCCGGCAGCGAGGAGGCGAACCGCAGCCGCTCGGGCGTCTCGGCCAGGTACAGCGGCTTGATGCCGAGCCGGTCGCGGGCCAGCACCGTCCGGCCGGTGTCCTGCTCGACGAGGACGAAGGCGAACATGCCGTAGAAGCGCTCGACGCACGCCGTGCCCCACTGCCGGTAGGCCTTGAGCACCACCTCGGTGTCGGACTCGGAGAAGAAGTGGTGGCCGAGCCCCCGCAGCTCCTCGCGCAGCTCACGGTAGTTGTAGACACAGCCGTTGAAGACACCGGTCAGCCGGGCGCGCGGATCGGCCATGGGCTGGGAGCCGCTCTCCGACAGGTCGATGATCTTGAGTCGGCGGTGGCCGAGGGCGACCGGACCCTGGGACCACAGGCCGCGGCCGTCGGGTCCCCGCGGCGCGAGCCGGTCGGTCATGCGTTCGACTGCGGCGATGTCGGGCCGCCCGCCGTCGAAGCGGACCTCGCCGCTGAGACCGCACATCAGGCGGACCTCCTTCCGGCGGACCGCTCGGGTGGCGCCGGCCACCGTCCGGCACGGCCGCCCGCGCGCACTGCGGCGAGGACGGTGCCGGACGAGGACGGGAACGGGGGCGGGTACATGCGGGGCATGACGGCAGGACTCTCCTAGGTCGCAACGCGGGAACTCGGCTCGCACGACCGGGCCTCGGCACGCTCGCCGTCGCCGCGTCTGTTCTCGTCTTCCCGGCAGACTCCTCGGCCTGCCGCACCCCGCGGACGCGCCGACGGGGTGTCCGTGTCCCCTGTCGAGTGCCCCCGAGTCGGCCGGTACAAGCCCGCGGATCGTGCACCGCGTGCCACCGCACCGCCCTGACCGGCGGACACGCCCACCCTGACGGCACGGCCCCGGCAGGGAAACGGCGCGGCACTGGGCGCCCCACCGCCAGGGGTGCCGAGACACGGCGGAGGGCGGTCCGGCCGTGGGCCGCGCCGGTCACCGCCCTGTCACTGCGTGTCCTCGGCGGCGCGCTCCAGCGGCAGCAGTTCGCGGATGTCCGCGGGCAGCGCCCCGGCCACCTTCTCCATCAGCTCCGGAGCGAGCGCGGCGTCGAGCACCTCCAGCACGGCGGCGGCCTCCCGCAGCGCCGCGTCCTCGTCCGTGCCGGCCCGGGCGGCGATCCGGGCGGCGAACGTGGTCAGCCCGAAACGCTCGCCCGAAGCGGCCTTCCCGGGGGAGGCGTCCACGGCCTGCCGCACGCAGGCGGCCAAGTCCGGCGGCAGCTGCGCGGCCGCATGGCCGGCGAGCCCCGACGGCAGCCGCTCGGCCAGCGTGGCCAGTACCGCCTGCGTCGCCCGCTCGGCCGGTCCCCGGCCCGGCAGCTGGGCGAGCGCCTGCACCTTCCCGATCATCTCGTCGTGCTGCATGGGCGATCGTCCTTCCCCACGGCGCGGATCGTCGGAACACCGACGCACGGACAGCGGACGAGTACCCACGATGCCGTCGCCGCCCCCGCGTCAACTGTCCGCGCGGGCCGGTGGCGCCGCCGCGCGGGCCAGTAAAGTGGTGTCCCCATTCCAGGCGACAGCGCACCTGTGAGGTACTCGCGAACCATGCCGACCGAAACGTTTGAGTTCCAGGTTGAAGCACGTCAGCTGCTCCAGCTGATGATCCACTCGGTCTACTCGAACAAGGACGTGTTCCTGCGGGAACTCGTCTCCAACGCCTCCGACGCGCTGGACAAGCTGCGGCTGGCGGCTCTGCGGGACGACACGCTCGACGCCGACACCTCCGACCTGCACATCGAGATCGAGGCCGACCCGCAGGCCCGTACGCTCACCGTGCGGGACAACGGCATCGGCATGTCGTACGACGAGGTCACACAGCTCATCGGCACCATCGCCAACTCCGGCACCGCCGCCTTCCTGAAGGAACTGCGCGAGGCGCAGGAGGGCGCCGGCGGCGACGGGCTGATCGGCCAGTTCGGCGTCGGCTTCTACTCCGCCTTCATGGTCGCTGACGAGGTCACCCTGGTCACCCGGCGGGCCGGCGAGACCCAGGGCACCCGCTGGAGCTCGCGCGGCGAGGGCACGTACACCCTGGAGACCGTGGACGAGGCACCGCAGGGCACCACCGTCACCCTCCACCTCAAGCCCGCGGACTCCGAGAACCAGCTGCACGACTACACCTCGACCTGGAAGATCAAGGAGATCGTCAAGCGCTACTCGGACTTCATCACCTGGCCGGTCCGCCTCGTCGGAGGCAAGGGCGACGGCGAGGACGCCGCCGAGCCCGAGACGCTCAACTCCATGAAGGCGCTGTGGGCGCGCCCGCGCGACGAGGTGTCCGACGAGGACTACCACGAGCTGTACAAGCACATCAGCCACGACTGGCGCGACCCGCTGGAGACCGTCCGCCTCCAGGCCGAGGGCGCCTTCGAGTACCAGGCGCTGCTCTTCCTGCCCGCCCACGCCCCGCACGACCTGTTCACCCAGGGCCACCGGCACGGCCTGCAGCTTTTCGTCAAGCGCGTCTTCATCATGGACGACTGCGAGGAACTGCTCCCGCCCTACCTGCGGTTCGTCAAGGGCGTGGTCGACGCGCAGGACCTCTCGCTCAACGTGTCCCGCGAGATCCTCCAGCAGGACCGCCAGATCCGGCTGATGCAGCGCCGGCTGACGAAGAAGGTCCTCGCCACGGTGAAGGACCTGCGCTCCGCCGACCCGGACCGCTACCGCACCTTCTGGCGCGAGTTCGGCGCGGTGCTGAAGGAGGGCCTGGTCACCGACTTCGACAACCGTGCCGCCCTGCTCGCCGCCGCGTCCTTCGCGAGCACACACGACGCCGAGGAGCCGACGACGCTCGCGGCGTACGTGGAGCGGATGAAGGACGGCCAGGAGGACATCTACTACATCACCGGCCAGTCCCGCGAGAGCGTCGAGAACTCCCCGCACATGGAGGCGTTCCGCGCCAAGGGCGTAGAGGTGCTGCTGCTGACCGACCCGGTCGACGAGGTGTGGGTCGGCACGGTGGGGGAGTACGAGGGCAAGCGGCTGCGCTCGGTCGTCAAGGGCGAGATCGACCTGGGCGGCGACCAGGACGAGGCGGAGGCCGCCGAGAAGGAGAAGCACACCGAGGAGTACGCCGGTCTGCTCGGCTGGATGACGGAGCATCTGGCCGACGACGTCAAGGAGGTCCGTCTCTCCTCCCGCCTCACCGTCTCGCCGGCCTGCGTCGTGTCCGACGCCGACGACCTCACCCCCGCCCTGGAGCACATGTACCGGGCGATGGGCCAGGAAGTGCCGCAGACCAAGCGCATCCTCGAACTCAACCCGGACCACCAGCTCGTCAAGGGCGTCCGCCAGGCGTACGCGCGCCAGGGCGAGGACCTGTCGGAACTCACCGAGGCCGCCGACCTGCTGTACGGCCTCGCGCTGCTCGCCGAGGGCGGACAGCCCAAGGACGCGGGACGCTTCGTGAAGCTCGTCGCCGACAGGCTGGAACGCACCCTCTGACAGCGCCGCCCGCTCCGCACCGGTCCGCCCGCACCCGACCGGTCCCTCCCGGCCGCCGGCACGTCCGGCGGCCGGCGAACCCTCCGGCCGCGCCGCGCAGAGGAGTTGTGGGTGCCGGGCGGATATGCGGCACGGCCCTCGCTGGATAGAGTCGTGCCGTTACACCTGGTTGTGGGGACAACCGGGGCACCGCGGGGAGGGCTTGCAGCACATGAGTCGTCGTTCCACCGGCTTGGCCGGCGCCTGGGCCGAGATGCAGAGGCAGCAACAGCGCCAGCTGGAGGCGGACGCCAGACGACGCAGGCAGGAGGCGCAGCAGGCACGCGCCCGGGAACGGCGGGCCGCGCAGACCTACCGCGAGTACCGGCAGGCCGAGGCGCAGCGCCGGACCGACGAACTGGACGCGCAGGTCGCGGCGTTGCAGAGCCTGCTCGCCGTCGGCTGCCGGGCGCCCGCCTTCCGGGCCGCCTCCCTCATGCGCCCGGAGGACATCGAGCCGTTCGCCCCGGGACCGCTGGCCCAGCCCGTGCCCATGCCCGACTTCCAGCATTACGCCGCGCAGAGCGGGTGGACGGCCGGCCGCCGGGCCCAGGCGCAGGCCGAGGCCCGGGCGCGGTTCGATCGGGACCGGCAGGCCGCGCAGGCCGCGGAGGCCGAACGGCAGCGCCGACTGGCCGCGTACGAGCGGCAGTACCGGCAGTGGGCCGACGCCCGGCTGGCCGAGCTGCGCCGGCACAACGCCGGCGTCCTCCGGCTCGCCGAAGGCGTCCGGCGCGGTGACCCGGACAGCGTGGTCGAGTACTTCTCCGCCGCCCTCTACGCCTCGACCGCCTGGCCGGAGGACTTCCCGCGCCAGGTGACGGTCGCCTACGACCCGGCGGCCCGGCAACTCGTCCTGGACTGGGAACTGCCCCCCTACGGCGTCGTCCCCGAGACGAAGTCCGTGCGGTACGTGGCCGGGACGGACCAGGACAAGGAGACCGCCCGGCCGGTGGGTCAGCGCCGCGCGCTGTACCGCGAGGTCCTGGCCCAGTGCATGCTGCTCGTCCTGCACGAACTCTTCGCCGCCGACGAGCCGGGCGCCCTGGAGTCGGTGACCCTCAACGGCTTCGTGGACGGCCACGACCCCACGACGGGCCGCCCGGGCCACATCCACCTGGCCACCGTCATGGCCGAGCGCGCCACCTTCCGCGACCTCCACCTGGCGCAGGTGGACGCCGGCAGTTGTCTGGCCGACGCGCTGCGCGGACAGCTCTCGGCCCGCCCCGACCAGCTCACCCCGGTACGGCCGGGCCGCCGGCCCGAGGAGGTCGGCGACCGGGTCGTCACCCACGGCGGCGACGAGGACCCCGACCTGTACGAGATGGACCCGCTCGCCTTCGAGAACCTCGTCGCCGACCTCTTCCGCGCCATGGGGATGCAGGCGGTCACCACCCAGCGCTCGGGCGACGGCGGGGTGGACGTCGACGCGCTCGACCCGACGCCGATCCGCGGCGGGAAGATCGTCGTGCAGGTCAAGCGCTACCGCAACACGGTGCCGCCCACCGCCGTGCGCGACCTTTACGGCACCGTGCAGGACACCGGCGCCAACAAGGGCGTCCTGGTGACGACGTCGAAGTTCGGCCCCGGCTCGCACACCTTCGCCGGCGGCAAGCCGCTGGAGCTGATCTCCGGAACCGAACTGGTCGATCTGCTGCACCGTCACGGGCTGCGCGGCCGACTGGGCGACGGCGTCCGCCGCCCGGCGGCCCGGCCCGAGCCGCAGGCCGCGGACCCGGGGCTGCCCGACGACCACAACGTGCTGGGCATGTCGTGGACCGGCCGCGTCGCCCTGGACGTGTGCGCCCTCGTGTGCCGCGGCGACCGCGTCCTGAGCGACGACCACTTCGTCTTCTTCAACAACCTGCGGTCCCCGGACGGCAGCGTGCGCGCCCTGCCGGCCACCGCGCCCGACAAGGCCGCGATCGGCGTCGCCTTCGACGCACTGCCCGGCGACGCCGACCGGCTGGTGCTGGTGGCCGCCGTGGACCCGGAGGTGAACCCGGACGCCGACCTGTCCGGGTTCTCGGACGCGCACATCAGGCTGCTCGATGCGCGCCTGACCGAGTTGGGGCGGCTCGACGTCTCCGACGGGCGGCCGGGCGAGACGGCCCTCGTCCTCGGCTCCTTCCGCCGCCGGGCCGGCGGCGACTGGGACTTCGTCCTCGGCGGCCGGGGCTACCCGGGCGGCCTGGCGGAACTCGTCGGCGACTTCGGCATCGAGGTGGAGTAGCCCCGCGCGGCTCGGACGGGGGCCGCCGCGCCCCCACCCGGGCCGGGCCGCGTCACCGCCCGCCGCTCGCGGTCAGGTGGTCCCCGGCGATGCCGGCCTTCTCGGGGCGGTAGTAGTCCCGGATGCCCTCCGCCCAGGTCGCCACCGGGATGCGGTCACCGGCCACGGGGCCGAAGGCCTCGAACAGCACCTCGATGTTGGGGCGCTGGAAGCCGATGGCGGTCATCAGGGCGACGAAGTCGGGGCGGTTCACGAATCCGTCGCCCTCCGGGTCGCCGATCGCGGAGAGCGCCCGGGCGAACTCGTCGACCGTCGCCTCGAACCGCTCCGGCGACAGCACACAGGCCTCGAACTCCTCAGGGCTGATCCTGCCGTCGCCGTTGGCGTCGAGTTCGGTGACGAGCGTCGTCCAGTAACGGCGGAAGGACGCCAGCAGCGCCTGCTTCGCCGCGTCGTCGGCAGCGGGCACCGCCGCGACCACCCGGCTGCCCATCAGTTCGAAGTCGTCGGCCTCCAGGAAGCCGTTCCCGTCGGCGTCGAACAGGGAGAAGACAAGCTGGACACGGTCGGTCGCCTCAGGGGTACGCATGGCGCCACACCTCTCCTTCCGGACTTGCGGCCCACGCCGACGGCGGGGCCGGACGCCCACCGGAGTCATGTTCCGGCGGCCGCTCCACTATCCGGCCGCCGCGCGGGCGACGGCGGGCGAAGCGCAGCCGTCCACCCGAACGAGCGGAAACCGTCCACCGGGCGCATGAACCGCCCCAACCCCGTGGGCTGGGCGCGCTCCGCGCCGGTTCGAGCTCCCCCTTGTGCCGCCGAACGCGCCGAACGCGCCGAGGAGGGAGACGTCGGCGCGACAGCCCGCCGCGCTCGTCAGGGCGCGGTGCGCCAGGCGTTGGCCGTGGCCGCCGCCGTCTGCGTGTTCCAGTCCAGGCGCAGCACGGCGAGGTCGTCGCTGTGCCGGTCGGCGTTGAGGGTGCGGGTCCGGGCGATCAGCTCGTCGAGATGGGCGCCGGGGTCCGGCGTGTGGATCGTGTCGATGATCCCCAGCAGGCCGTCCACGCCGAGCCGTTCGCCGGTGCTGTTCGCGAACCCCTCGATCAGGCCGTCGGTGTAGGCGACGAGGGCGCCGCTCGGCGGCAGGGCGAGAGTGGTAGCCGTCCACTTGCCGAGCCCCGGCACGATGCCGAGGGCCACCCCGTGGGCCGCGGTGACCTCCCGGGCCCCCTCCGGCGTGAGCAGCAGCGGCTCGTGGTGGCCGGCCAGATGCAGCGTGGCGGTGGCCGCCCGCGGGTCCACGGTGATCAGGGTGCAGGTGGTGAACAGGTCGTTGCCGGTGCGCTCCGCGATGTGTATCTGTTCCAGCAGATGCAGCAGCTGCTCGTTGCGGTGGCCGCCCAGCGTGAGGGCGCGCCAGGCGATGCGCAGGCAGACCCCGAGCGCGGCGGCGTCCGGGCCGTGCCCGCTGACGTCGCCGATGACGGCGTGCACCTGCCCGTCGTCGGTCTGCACGACGTCGAGGAAGTCACCCCCGAGCAGCGCCTGCGCCCGGCCGGGGTAGTAGCGGCTGGAGGCGGTGACGGCGGCGGAGGCCAGCAGCGGCTCGGGCAGCAGCCCCCGTTCCAGACGGGCGTTCTCCTCGGCCCTGAGCCGCCCGATCTGGAGGGCGGCGTTGGCGCGCTCGGCCTGCTTGCGCTGGACGGCGTAGCGGACGGCCCGCTGGAGCAGGTCCGGTTCGACCTTTCCCTTGATGAGGTAGTCCTGCGCACCGGCGCCGAGGGCCTCCACGCCCGCGCGGGGTTCGTCCAGTCCGGTCAGGACGATGATGGCGGCCTCTGTGTCCGTCTGCACCGCCTGCACCGTCTCCACCCCGGAGGCGTCGGGCAGGTGCAGGTCCAGCAGGACGCAGTGGACGGGACGTGCCGCGAGCGCCCGGCGCGCGTCGGCGGCCGTGCGGCAGCGCGTGAGGGTGTGCGGCAGGTCGGTGTCGTAGAGGAGTTCCTCGACCAGGAGGGCGTCCCCGTCGTCGTCCTCGACCAGCAGGATGTGGTACTTCCCGGCTGCGCCTGCGGCTTGGTCGGTCACGGCTGGGTCTTTCTCTCCGGGGCCGCGGCCGTGTCGCCGACGGCGGGAAGTGTGAAGACGATCCGGGTGCCCGGCGCGTGGTCCGGGTCGATGCCGATCGTCCCGCCGTGGAACTCCACGACCTTCTTGCACATCGCCAGACCGATGCCGGTGCCCGGGTAGGCGTCCTTGGTGTGCAGCCGCTGGAAGAGGATGAACACCTTCTCCTGGAACTCCGGCGCGATGCCGATGCCGTTGTCGGCGACCGCGAACCGCCAGTGGTCGCCCTCGCGTTCGACGCTCACGCGGATGCGCGGCGACCGCTCGGGGCTGCGGAACTTGACGGCGTTCGACAGCAGGTTCTGCCAGAGCATGCTCAACTGGGTGGTGTCGCCGACGACCTCGGGCAGCGGGTCGTGGGTGATCTCCGCGCCGCTCTCCTCGATCGCCACGCTCAGGTTGTCCACGGACCGCGCGAAGACCTCCTCCAGCCGCACGCGCTGGTGGTCGTTGTGCACCCGGCCGACGCGGGAGAAGGCCAGCAGGTCGTTGATGAGGACCTGCATCCGGTTGGCGCCGTCCACGGCGAAGGCGATGTACTGGTCGGCCCGGTCGTCCAGCTGTCCGCCGTAGCGCCGCTGGAGGAGCTGGGTGAAGCTGGACACCTTGCGCAGCGGCTCCTGGAGATCGTGCGAGGCGACGTAGGCGAACTGCTCCAGTTCCGCGTTGGACCGCTTCAGGTCGGCCGCCTGCTCGTCCAGCAGCCGGCGCGACTCCTCGCTGAAGTGCAGCTCCTCCACCAGCCGCCGGCGCATGGACTCCAAGTCCGCGGCCAGCCGGCGCAGGTCGGCGGGGCCGGTGCCGGGCAGGTTGCGGGCGAACCCGCCCTCGGCGACCTCCCGGGCGGCCGAGCTGAGCTGGGTGAGCGGATTGGTGATGCCGCGCCGCAGCCCCTCGAAGACGAGGAACGCCACCACGAGGATGACGCCGGCGATGAGGGCGAACATCCAGTTCCGCAGGGTCTCCGCCCGCCGCAGATCACGGCCGGCGGCCGCCCGCTCGTTCTCCAGATGGGACTGCTGGCGTGCCATCGCCTTGCGCAGCGCGTCGAAGGCGGTCTTGCCCTCCGCCGTCCGCTGGGCGGCGATCTTCGGGGCCTCGGGTGCGGGGGCGGCGGCGATGGGACGCGCGATACGCCTCTGCCAGACGGCGATCAGCCGCTCCACCTCGGCCAGGTCGGCGCGGGTGCGGGCGTCGTCGCGGGTCAGCGGGCGCAGGCGGTCCAGGGCGGCCTTCTCGTCGGCCTGCCCCTCGGCGTAGGGCTGCAGGAAGTCGGCGTGGCCGGACAGCCCGTAACCGCGGATGCCGGTCTCCTGGTTGACCAAGGCTTCCTGCAACCGTATGGAGTTGATCAGCGCGGGGGAGCGCCGGTCCACCAGCTCGTCCGTGATTTGTGAGGTGCGCCACATGGCCCAGCCACCCAGTGCCCCCACCACCGCCAGCACGACGAGGGTGACGGAGACCCCTGCCCGCAGCCAGTGCCGGGTGGTCCAGTTCGAGAACGTACCCTCGGGGCCGGGCGGCTTGCTGTTCATCGGGGTTCGCGTCTCTCCTTCGGGGTACCAGGACCACGGCTCGCGCGGCAAGCACACTGTACCCGCGGCCTGACAACGTATGTTGTCTGCGATCGGATCAACGCCGTACGCTGGGGGCATGCCTGGTCCGCCTACCAATCCGCGCGCCACCGGCGGAGAGACGGCCGCGCTGGTGACGCAGGTGATGGACGAACTCATCCGGCTCCTGGCGCGGGACGCCGCCCATCCACCGGCGGAGACCTGCGAGGAGGCCGACGCCCGCCGCCGCGCGCTCGTACGTCTGAGCGTCCTGGCGGGCGTCAAGCAGGCGGTACGGCGCCTGGAGGACCAGGCGGCCCGCACCGCGGCCGCGAACGGCGCCGGCTACCCCGAGATCGGCCAGGCCGTGAGCATGAGCCGGCAAGGAGCCCGGCGCCGCTGGCCCGGGCTGATCACCAACGGCAGGCACCGCCCCCACCCCCATCCCACACCCCGGAGCCCGTGAATCATGGCTGTCGCCGCAACCCGCCCCTACGACGTGCTGCTGGTCGAAGACGACGTGGCGGACGCCATGCTCATCCAGGACGCCCTGGCCGAGCGCGGCACCCGCAACCTCACCCAGGTCCCCGACGGCATCGCGGCCCTCGAGTATCTGCGCGACCCGGCCAGCGAGCGCCCCGACCTGATCGTGCTCGACCTCAACATGCCGCGCATGAACGGCCGGGAGTTCCTCGCCGTGGTGAAGGAGGACCCCGAGCTGCGCACCATCCCGGTCGTCGTCCTGACGACGTCCGCCGCCCCCGACGACGTCACCGGCGCCTACCGCCACCACGCCAACGCCTACGTCACCAAGCCGGTGAACCTGGAGGAGTTCGAGGCGGCGGTCCGCAGCATCGACGCCTTCTACCTCGACATCGCCGTCAAGCCGCCCAAGGCCTGACCGCACCGCCAGTCACCGAGAGCCGGGGCCCGACGGGCCCCGGCTCTCCGTTGTCCGCGGGTCCTCCGGCAAGTCGTACCATCACTCTTAGTTGTCGCGCGATTACGCAAAGCCACCGGGGGGCATGCACCGGGCAGGAACCGGGGGACGCGGAGAACCAGGGGGGTGGTCGTCCATGTGGATGCGTCGTGCGGCCTACCCGGTGCTGCTCCTCGCCACGGTCGCCACGGCCGTCGCGGGCCTGCGCTGCCGGTTCGATCCGGGACTGACCACGTCGGCCTTCCAGTTCGCGGTCATCGCCTACCTGGTGGTCCTGGAGCGGCTGATCCCCTACGACCGCGGGTGGCATCCGGACCGCCGGGAGTGGGGCTGGTACGGGGTCTACTTCCTGGTGACCGCTGCCGGCAGCGTCACGGCGCAGCTCCTGGTGGAGGCCCTCGTCGGCGTCCTGTCGCCGGCCGGACCCGCACTGCCCCTGGCGGTGGAGACACCGCTGGCGCTGCTGGTGGGGTCCCTGGCCAGCTACCTGGTGCACCGGTGGAGCCACACCAATCCCTGGCTGTGGCGGCTGCACGGCGTGCACCACGTTCCGCAGAAGGTCAATGTCGCCAACAACGGCGTCAACCACGTCCTGGACGTCCTGCTGGCGCAGGGCGCGGTGCAGGTGTCGCTGAGCCTGCTCGGCTTCTCGCAGGAGACCGTGTTCGCGATCGGCCTCTTCGTCATCACCCAGGGCTACTTCACCCACGCCAACATCGACGTCCGCATCGGCTGGCTCAACCATCTGCTCGCCAGCCCCGAGCAGCATCGCCTGCACCACAGCACGGACCTCGCCGAAGCCGGCCACTACGGCTCGGACCTGGCCGTCTGGGACCGCATATTCGGCAGCTACACCTGGCGTCCCGGCCGCCGGCCGGCCGCCGTCGGCCTGAAGGACCCCGCCTCCTTCCCCGGGACCGAAGCCGTCCTCGCCAGTCATCTCCAGGCGTGGCGGAGCCCCGCCGGCTGACCGGTCCGCACCGCATCCCGCTTGCCCCGCCCGACAGCCGGCCCCGTCGCCGTCGGGCCTCGCCCTGCCCTTTCACGTGCGCCGCCACGTCACGACCACCCAAGGACTCGGCCATGTCGGACTCCCGCAACGTCGCCCCCGAGAAGATCGCGATCATCGGCATCGGCTGCCGCCTGCCCGGCGGCGCCTGCGACCACCGGGCTTTCTGGCGGAACCTGATGGACGGGAAGGACTGCATCACCCCGACCCCCGCCGACCGGTACGACACCGCGACCCTCGCCAGCCGGGACAAGACCAAGCCCGGCCGACTCGTCGGCGGACGCGGCGGCTACATCGACGGTTTCGACGAGTTCGACCCGGCCTTCTTCGGCATCAGCCCCCGCGAGGCCGCCCACATGGACCCACAGCAGCGCAAGCTGCTGGAAGTGGCCTGGGAGGCCCTGGAGGACGGCGGGCAGAGACCGGTCGAGCTGGCCGGAAGCGACGTCGGCGTCTTCGTCGGGGCGTTCACGCTGGACTACAAGATCCTCCAGTTCGCCGACCTCGGCTTCGAGTCGCTCGCCGCCCACACGGCGACCGGCACGATGATGACGATGGTGTCGAACCGCATCTCGCACTGCTTCGACTTCCGCGGCCCCAGCGTCTCCCTCGACACCGCGTGCAGTTCCTCGCTGGTCGCGGTCCACCTGGCCTGCCAGAGCCTGAGCCGCCGCGAGACCGGCCTCGCACTGGCCGGCGGCACCCTGCTGCACATGGCGCCGCAGTACACCATCGCCGAGACCAAGGGCGGCTTCCTCTCGCCCGAGGGCCGCTCCCGCACCTTCGACGCCTCCGCCGACGGATACGTCCGTTCCGAAGGCGTCGGCGTGGTCGCGCTCAAACGCCTGGACGACGCCCTGCGCGACGGCGACCCCGTGCACGCGGTGATCATCGGCAGCGGCGTCAACCAGGACGGCCGCACCAACGGCATCACCGTGCCCAACCCCGACGCACAGGTCGCCCTGATCCAGCGGGTCTGCGCGGAAGCGGGCATCGCACCCGGCAGCCTCCAGTACGTCGAGGCGCACGGCACCTCCACACCGGTCGGCGACCCGATCGAGGCCGCCGCCCTCGGCCGGGCGCTGTCGATCGGACGGGAACCCGGCGCACCCTGCTACGTCGGCTCGGTCAAGACCAACATCGGGCACACCGAGGCGGCCGCGGGCATCGCCGGGCTGATCAAGACCGCCCTCTGCCTCGAACACCGCACGATCCCGCCGCACATCAACCTCGACCGCCTCAACCCGGCCATCGACCCCGGCACCCTGCCCTACGAGATCCCCACCCGCGCGGTCGACTGGCCCGAACACGACGGTCCCGCCCGCGCCGGCGTCAACGCCTTCGGGTTCGGCGGCACCAACGCGCACGTGCTGCTGGAGGCCGCGCCCGCCCGCGAGGAGACGACAAAGGAGGACGAGCGGGAGACGGTGTCCGCGGCCCTCGGCCGCTCCGTCCTCCCGCTGACCACCCGCGACCCGGACCTCCTGCCCGAGGCCGCCGCCGCCCTCCGCCGGGAACTCGCCGGGACCCCGCACGGCCCGGCGGCGTCGCTCGCCGACATCGGCTACACCCTGGCCCGCCGCCGGCAGCACCTCGAATCCCGGCTGTCGGTCGTCTACGACTCGCGCACATCCCTGGAAGAGGCCCTCGACACCTATTTACGCGGCAAGGCGCACCCGCGCGTCCTGCTGGGCCGGCGCCGGGAAGGCCGGCGGCGCGGGCCGGTATGGGTCTTCACCGGCATGGGACCCCAGTGGTGGGGGATGGGCCGGCAACTCTTCGAGACGGAGCCGGTGTACCGCGCCGCAGTCGAGCGCTGCGACCGCGAGATCCGCGAACTGGCCGGCTGGTCCCTGGTGGAGGAACTCTCCACCGGCGAAACGGACTCCAGGATGGGCGAGACCTGGCTGGCCCAGCCCGCGAACTTCGCCGTCCAGATCGGTCTCGCCGCGCTGTGGCGCAGCCGGGGCGTCCGCCCCGACGCGATCGTCGGCCACAGCACCGGCGAGGTCGCCGCCTTCCACGAGGCCGGGGTCTACACCCTGCAACAGGCCGCCCTGGTCGTCCTGCACCGCAGCCGCCTCCAGCAAAGACTCGTGGGCACCGGCACGATGCTCGCCGTCGGTCTCCCCGCGCGGGAGGCCGAGCCATGGGTGCGACCGTACGCCGACCGCGTGTCGGTGGCCGCCGTCAACAGCCCGAGCGCGATCACCCTGGCCGGGGACGAGGAGGCGCTCGCCGAACTCGCCGCGCGCTTCGGTGAGCGGGAGATCTTCGCGAAGTTCCTCTCCGTGCGCGTCCCGTACCACAGCCCCCGCATGGACCTGATCAAGGACGAGCTGCTGTCCTCGCTCTCCCGGCTCAGGCCCCGCGCCGCGCAGGTCCCGCTGTATCCGACGGGCGGGCAGGAGGCGGCGACCCGTGGTCCCGCCAAGGGCCCCGAGCTGGACGCCGCCTACTGGTGGAGCAACGTCCGCGACACCGTCCACTTCCGTGCCGCCGTCGATCAGCTCGCCGACGACGGCCACGGCCTCTTCCTGGAGATCGGCCCGCACCCCGTCCTCGGCCACTCCATCGCCGAGTGCCTGGCCGCCAAGGACGCCGAGGGGCAGAGCCTCCCCTCGATCCGCCGCGGGGAGGACGAGCGCGAACGGTTCACCCTCTCCCTGGCCGCCCTGCACAACGCGGGCGTCGACATCGCGTGGGAGACGCTGCACCCCAAGGGACGGCCGGTCGCGCTGCCCCGTTACCCCTGGCGGCGCGACCGCCACTGGGCCGAGCCCAAGCCGGTCGAGCAGGTCCGGCTCGGCCGCCGCGACCACCCGCTGCTGGGCCGAAGGCTCGCCACGGCCCAACCGGCCTGGGAGGCCCGGCTCGACACCGAGCAACTGCCCTACCTGGACGACCACCGCATCCAGGGCAGCGTGGTGTTCCCGGCGGCGGGCTATGTGGAGATGGCGGCGCAGGCGGTGCGCGCCATGACCGGCGGCGAGGCCGTGTTCGCGGACATCGAGCTGCGCAGGGCGCTCTTCCTGACCGGCGGGACCGACGCGGAGGACGCACCGGCCAGGCCCTCGGGCCCTTCCGGCTCCTCCGCCACCGTGCAGTTCTCCTTCTCCCCGGAGGACGCGGCCTTCACCGTCGCCACCCCGCCCACCGGCGACGCGGGCGAGCGCGTCGTCCACGCGCGCGGCGTCGTCCGCTCCGGGCAACCGGTCGCGGCCGGGCAGCGGCTGGACGCCGACCGGGTCCGTGCCCGCGGCCTGCGCCGCCTCGACGGCGCCGACTGCTATGCCGCGCTGGAGGCGCTCGGCTACCACTACGGTCCGGCGTTCCAGGCCATCGAGGAAGTGTGGACCGGTCCCGGCGAGGCGCTGGCGCGGATCCGTCCTCCGGCGGCGATCGGGGCCGACGCGGCCCGTCACCACATGCACCCGGTCCTGCTCGACGCCTGTTTCCAGACGTTGCTGACCCCGCAGATCCCGCGTCCCGACGACGCCTCGCAGGACCCCTCCGACGGCGCGCCGGGCATCCGGCTGCCCCTGTCGATCGACGAGGTGCGCATGGCCGCCGTCGGCGACCGTGCGGTGTGGGCGCACGCCGTCGTCACCCGCCGGGCCGCCGGTGAACTCGTCGGCGACATCACGGTCCACGACGACACCGGCGCACCGCTCGGCCGTATCGGCGGCTTCCGCGCCGCCGACGTCGAGAGGACCACCGCCGCCGTGGGCCTGAACACCATCGACTCCTGGCTCGCCGACCTCACCTGGGTGGACGCCCCGCACCCGGCCGATGCCGCCGCGGCGGGCGGCACGCCGGCACCCGGCTGCCTCGTGTTCGCCGACACGCAGGGCCTCGCCGACGAACTCGCCGCACTGGTCACCACCCGCGGCGGGCACTGCCACCTGGTCCGCCCCGGCGCCGCCTACGGCACGGACCACGAGACGCGGCGGTCGACCGTCCGGCCCGGCTCCGCCGCCGACCTGGAACGCCTCTTCGCGGACCTGGGATCGGCCGGCGCCGGACCGTACGACCACGTCGTGCACCTGTGGAACCTCGACCTGCCCGCCCTCGACACCACGGCCGCCACCGAACTGCGCGAGGCATCCGGCACCGGCGGCTACTCCCTCATCGCCCTCGCCCAGTCGCTGCCCGGCGCTCTGCCGGACGCGAGGCTGCACATCGTCACCCGCGGCAGCCAGGCCGTGACCGCCGACGACCCGGTCGAGCCGTCCGCCGCCCCCGCCTGGGGGATCGGCCGAGTGCTGTGGCAGCAGGAACTCACCGCCCAGCGCGGAAAGCTGATCGATCTGGACCCGGCCTCCGGCGCCGACACCACCGCCCGCAGGGCCGAGGCCGAGGCTGTGCTGCGCGAACTGACGGCACCGGGCGGAACGCCCCACGGCGACGACGAGATCGCCCTGCGCGGCGGCCGACGCCGCACCAGCCGCCTCATCCCGGCCGCCGGCCTCACCCGGCCGCTGCCGCTGCGGCTGCGTGCGGACGGCGCCTACCTGGTGACCGGCGCCTTCGGCGCGCTCGGCCGGCTGCTGTGCCGCGCCCTCGTCGCCTGGGGCGGGCGGCGGCTGATCCTGGTCGGCCGCACCCCGCTGCCCGACCGCGGCCACCGGCCCGACGTCGACACGGAGTCCGCCGCCGGCACCAGCCCCTTCACCGGCCTCGGCCCCGACTCCGCCGCCGCTCCCGGCACGAACACGAGCACCAGCACGGATACGGGCACCGGCCCAGACTCCGCCGCCGCCCGTGCCGCCCGCTTCGTCCGGGAGCTGGAGGAACTCGGCGCCCAGCCCGTCGTCGCCACCCTCGACATCGCCGACGAGGCGAGCCTCACCGCCTGGCTCGCGGAGTACCGGCTCCGCGACGCCCCGCCGATCCGCGGCGTCTTCCACCTCGCCGGTCAGGTCCGCGACATCCTGCTGCCCGAGATGGACCGGCACGCCTACGACGCGGTCCACGACCCCAAAGTCCTCGGCGCCTACCTCCTCCACCGCCACCTCGCCGACCAGCCCCTCGACCACTTCGTCCTGTTCTCCTCGATCGCCTCCCTGCTCACCACCGCCGGACAGACCAACTACGCCGCGGGCAACGCCTTCCTCGACGCGCTGGCACACCACCGCCGCGCCCGCGGCCTGCCCGGGCTCAGCCTGGACTGGGGGCCGTGGGCGACCGGCATGATCGAGGAACTCGGGCTGGTCGAGCACTACCGCACCAGCCGCGGCATGAGTTCCCTGTCGCCCGAGGCCGGAACGGCCGTGCTGGAGCGCGTCATCGGACAGGACCGCGCCCAGCTGCTCGTCGCCACCGTGGTCGACTGGCCCGTCTTCCTCGCCTGGTACCCCACGCCGCCGCCCCTGGTCGCCGAACTCGCCGCGGCCGGCGGCCCGGCCGTACCGCCCGGCGGACAGGGCACCTTCCTCGACGACTTCCGCGCCGCCGACGCCACCGCCCGCCGCGCCCTGGTGACGGCGCGCTTCACCGAGGTCGTCGCGGGCGTCCTGCGGGTCGGGACGGACCGGGTCGCACGCGACGCCGCCCTCGGCGTGCTCGGCCTGGACTCCCTGCTCGCGATGGAACTGCGCTCCCGCATCCAGGCACTCCTGGGGGTCACCCTGCCCGTCGTCACCCTGCTCAGCAGCGCCTCGGTCTCCGACCTCACCGCACAGCTCCACGACGCGCTGGCCGAGCTGGTCGCGGCCGACGGCGACGCGACGGCCACCGCCACCGCGGTCGAGCTGTTCCACGACGAGACACGGCACCCGCTGACCCAGAACCAGAAGGCGCTGTGGTTCCTCAAACAGCTCAACCCCGACGGCTTCGCCTACAACATCGGGGGAGCGGTCGAGGTGCGCACACCGCTCGACCCGAAGCTGATGTTCGACGCGTTCCGCGTGCTGGTCGAACGCCACCCCTGCCTGCGCGCCAACTTCGTCCACGAGGACGGCCGCCCGGTGCAGACGGTCACGCCCGCCGCCGAGGCCGCGCAGCACGTGGACGTCGCCCTCCTCGACGTCGAGGGCACCCCCTGGGACGACATCCACGCGATGATCGTGCGCGAATACCGCAAGCCCTACGACCTCGCCCACGACCCCCTGGTCCGGCTGCGGCTGTTCCGGCGCGGCCCGGACCGCTGGGTACTGATGAAGGCCGTCCACCACATCGTCTCCGACGCGATCTCGACGTTCACCTTCATCGAGGAACTGCTCGCCGTCTACGAGGCGCTGCGCCGGGGCCGCACGCCCGAACTGCCGCCCGCCTCCGCCCGGTACCTCGACTTCCTCAACCGGCAGAACGAGTTCCTCGCCGGACCCCGGGCGCGCCGGATGCTCGACTACTGGAAGGCCGCGCTGCCGGCCGAGGTCCCGGTCCTCGGACTGCCCACCGACAAGCCCCGCCCCGCCGTCCAGACCCACAACGGCGCCTCCGAGTTCTTCGTCCTCGACGCCGACCTCAGCGCCCGGGTCCACGACGTGGCCCGCACCCACCACGTCACCGTGTTCATGGTGCTGCTCAGCGCCTACTACGTCCTGCTCCACCGCTACTCCGGACAGGACGACATCATCGTCGGCAGCCCTGTGACCGGCCGCACCGAGGAGGAGTTCGCCTCCGTCTACGGCTATTTCGTCAACCCGCTGCCCCTCCACCTCGACCTCGGCGACGGGCCGTCGGTGGAGCAGTTGCTGGCCCGCGTCCGCGACGTGGTGCTCGGCGGTCTGGACAACCAGGAGTACCCGTTCGTCCTGCTGGTGGAGGAGCTGGGCCTCCAGCACGATCCGAGCCGCTCCGCGGTCTTCCAGGCCATGTTCATCCTGCTCACCCACAAGGTGGCCGCGCAGAAGTACGGCTACCGTCTCGAGTACATCGAACTGCCGGAGGAAGAGGGGCAGTTCGACCTCACGCTGTCGGTGTACGAGGACGAGGCGGACCGGCGCTTCCACTGCGTCTTCAAGTACAACACCGACCTGTTCCTGCCCGAGACGTTGCGTCGCCTGTCCGCGCACTACGTCAACCTGCTCGACGCCCTCACCCGCGCCCCCGCCACGTATCCGGCCCAGCGGCTGGAACTGCTCGGACCCGGTGAGCGCCGGCGCATCCTCGGCGAGTGGAGCGGCGCCGGGAACCGGCCCGCCGAGCCGGACGCGCCGGTGCACGAGCTGATCGTCCGGGCCGCCGCCGCGCAACCCGACGCCGTCGCCGTCCGCGTCCCCGGGACGGACGGGACGGCCGAGTCCCTGACCTACGCCGAGCTGGAGCACCGCAGCCGCGACCGGGCCCGGCGGCTGCGCCGGCTCGGCGTCCGGGAGGGCGCGGTGGTCGCCGTCTGCCTGGACAAGTCGGCCGAGCTGATCGTGACCCTGCTCGCGATCCTCAGAGCGGGCGCCGCCTACCTGCCGCTGGCCCCCGACGACCCGGACGACCGGCTGGAGCACATGACCGCGCAGGCCGGGTCCGCGCACCTCGTGACCGACGCCGCGCACGCACGGCGCTTCACCGTCCACCCCGGCGTGATCACCCTGACGGACCTGGCCACGGAGACGGACCTGCCCCCGGAAGGCACCGAGCCGGAAGGCACCGAGCCCAGGGCAGGGACCGAGCCCGCGCAGGGGTCCGGACCCGAGAGAGCGGCCGAGCCGCCTGGGGCACCCGAGCCCGAGCCGGTGGGAGCGGCGCGGTCACCGTCGGCGCTCCAGCCACCGGACGAGGGCGCGCCGACGGTCGCCCTGGACGCCCCCGCCTACGTCATCTGCACCTCCGGCTCCACCGGCCGCCCCAAGGCGGTTCAGGTCACCCACCGCAACCTCGCCTCCGCCTACGCCGCCTGGCGCACGGAGTACCGCCTCGACACCGACGTCCGCGTCCACCTCCAGATGGCCGGCCCGTCCTTCGACGTGTTCACCGGCGACCTGGTCCGCGCCCTGTGCTCCGGCGGGACACTGGTGCTCGTCGGCCGGGAGCTGCTGTTCGACACGGCGCGGCTGTACGCGACGATGCGCGCCGAGGGCGTCGACTGCGCCGAGTTCGTGCCCTCGGTCGTCCGCGGGCTCATGGCGCACTGCGCACGCGACGGCCTGCGCCTGGACTTCCTGCGCCTGCTGGTCGTCGGCTCGGACACCTGGAAGGTCGAGGAGTACGACCGCCTGCGCGCCCTGGCCGGCCCAGCCACCCGGGTGGTCAACTCCTACGGTCTGACGGAGGCGACCATCGACAGCACCTGCTTCGAGGGGCCCACCGACGGCCTGGACCCGAGCCGGACGGTCCCCATCGGCCGCCCCTTCCCGGGCACCGAGGCGTACGTCCTGGACGCCCAGGGCGAACCGGTGCCGCCGGGTGTGACGGGTGAACTGTGGATCGGCGGCGCCGGGGTCGCCGCGGGCTACCTCGGCGACCCGGAGCAGACCGCGCGGCGCTTCGTCACCCGCGCCCTCACCGGTGACGGCGACACCGCGGCCGTACGCCTCTACCGCACCGGCGACCTGGCCCGCTGGGACGCGCACGGTTCGCTCCACCTCCTCGGCCGCGCCGACTCGCAGGTCAAGGTGGGCGGCCACCGGGTGGAGACCGGCGAGATCGAGTGCCGGCTCGCCCGCTGGCCCGCCCTGGCCCAGGCGGTCGTCCAGGTCCGGCCGGACGGGCGCGGCGAGAACACCCTGTGCGCGTACGGCGTCGCGGCGCCCGGCGCGCGCCTCGACTGGCGCGAGGTGCGCCGCCACCTCGGCGAGCACCTGCCGACCTACCTCATCCCCACCTCCTTCACCGAGCTGCCCGCACTGCCGCTCACTCCGAACGGCAAGGTCGACATGGCCGCTCTGCCCGCACCGCGGGCCGGCACCGGCGAGGAGGTCTTCGACCCGCCGGTGACCCTCTACGAGACCCGGATGGCCGTGCACTGGACGGCCCTGCTCGGCGTGGCCGAGGCCGGTCTCCAGCACGACTTCTTCGAGTGCGGCGGCAGCTCCGTCAAGCTGATCGAGCTGATCCACGGGCTGCAGGAAGAGTTCGGCATCAGCATCCCGGTCGGCCGCCTCTTCAAGGTCACCACCCTGCACGGGATGGCCCGGACGGTCGAGGACATCGTCACCGGCCGTCTGCCGGGCGCCCAGCCCTACCTCACGCTCAACCGCGGCGCCGGCCCGATGCTGTTCTGCTTCCCGCCCGCCGGCGGCCACGGCCTGGTCTACCGGCGGCTCGCCGCGCACCTGCCGGAGTACGAGCTGACGGCCTTCAACTACCTCGCTCAGGACGACAAGGTCACCCGCTACGCCGACCTGATCCGCATGCTCAGGCCCACCGGACCGTGCGCCCTGCTCGGCTACTCCCTCGGCGGCAACCTCGCCTTCGAGGTCGCCAAGGAACTGGAGCGGCGCGGCCGGGAGGTGAGCCACGTCGTCATCGTCGACTCGCACCGCATCGACGCCTCCTTCACCCCGGGCCCCGAGCACATCGAGGCCTTCGAGCGGGAGCTGCGGGACCACCTGCGCAAACACACCGGCTCCGACGCCCTCGCCAGGGAGACCCTCGAACAGGCCAGGGACTACATCGCCTTCTGCGGGCGCACCCCCAACCTCGGCACGGTCCGCGCCCGCGTCACCGTCGTCTCCGACGCGCACAAGGCCGCCCTCTACGCCGCGGGCGAGCGCGGCTCCTGGCACGGCGCCTCCCACCGGCCCGCCGACGTGCTCCGCGGCGCCGGCGCCCACGCCGACATGCTCGACCCCGGGCACGTCGAGCACAACGCCCGACTGGTCCGGGGAGTACTGGCGGAGGGCCCCACGGAGAGGGAGGAGGATCCGCGTGCGCTCTAGCACCAGGCAGCGGTGGAGCGCCCGGGACCGCGCCCCCGGAGCCAGACCCCGCGTCATCGTCATCGGCGCCGGCATCGGCGGCCTGTCCACCGGCTGCTACGCGCAGATGAGCGGCATGGAGAGCCGTGTCTTCGAGAAACACGTCCTGCCCGGCGGCTGCTGCACCGCCTGGTCCCGCGACGGCTACGTCTTCGACTACTGCATCGAGTGGCTGATCGGCACCGCCCCCGGCAACG
Source organism: Streptomyces sp. NPDC093260 (assembly GCF_040683715.1). NCBI lineage: Bacteria > Bacillati > Actinomycetota > Actinomycetes > Kitasatosporales > Streptomycetaceae > Streptomyces > Streptomyces sp. NPDC093260. The sequence continues at coordinate 111,265 of NZ_JBFBEK010000008.1, read as the reverse complement.
ACGCCCACCAGGTCTGGCGCGAGCTGGGCGCCCTCGACGGCAAGACCGTCCGCAACTTCGACGTCTTCAACACGGTCGTCGCCGAGGACGGCCGCTCGGTCTCCTTCTACAACGACCCCGACCGCCTGGAACGGCACCTGCTGGACCTCTCCCCGGCGGACGAGCGCCTGATCCGGTCCTTCTGCCGCGACCTGCGGCGGTTCGCCGACGTCGACCTCTTCCCGTTCCTCAAGCCCACCCCGCTTCTCACCCTGCGGGAGAAGGCCCGCACGGTCCGGACGATCGTGCCGCTGCTGAACCTGCTGCGGCGCACCGCCGGCACCCCCATGGCGGCCTTCGCCGAGCGCTTCCAGGACCCGCTGCTGCGCCGGGCGCTGCCGTTCATCTTCTTCCAGGACCACGAGGGCTTCCCGCTGCTGCCCTACCTCTTCAACATGGCCGGTGCCCACCGGCTCAACGCCGGTTTCCCGCAAGGCGGTTCGCTGGGCCTGGCCCGCTCGGTCGAGGAGCGCTACACCTCCCTCGGCGGCCGGATCGACTACCGCGCCCGGGTGGAGCGCATCCTCGTCGAGGACGACCGCGCGGTGGGGGTCGAACTGCGCGGCGGCGAGAGGCATTACGCCGACCACGTCGTGGCGGCCTGCGACGGCGCCACCACCCTCGACCGCCTCCTCGAGGGCCGCTACTCCAGCCCCCGGTCCGACCAGCTGTTCCGGTCGATACTGCCCGCCTCGCACCTGGTCTACCCGGGTGTGGTGTCGGTCTTCGTGGGCCTGCGCGGGGACGTGCGCGCGGACGCCCCGCACAGCACGACCTACCTCCTCTCCGACGCCGACAGCGCCCGCCTGCCCGGCGCCCTCCAGAGGAGCCTCGTCGTGCAGTTGCGCTCCCGCTTCTCCGACGGGCTCGCACCACCCGGCCGGTCCGTCGTCCACTGCACCTACTTCAGCGACTACGCCTCCTGGAAGACACTGCGCGGCGCCGACCGCCGCGGCTACTGGGCGCTGAAGCGGCAGACCGGCGACTTCGTCCGGGAGTTCCTCGACCGGCATCATCCGGGAGTCGCCGAGCGCGTCGACGTCGTCGACGTCGCCACCCCCGTCACCACCGAGCGCTACACCGGCAACCTGCACGGCAGCATCCTCGCCTGGAAGTCCTTCTCCGACGCCGACGACCCGTTGCAGGCGCTGATCGACAAGGACCGGATGCGGCTGCCGGGCCTGGCCGGACTCTCCCTGGTGGGCCAGTGGTTCACCGGCGGCGGCCTGATCCGGGTGGCCTCCGGCGGCCGCTTCGCCGTCCAGTACCTCTGCCAGGAACTGGGCCTGCCGTTCCGGGCCTGGGAGAGCACGGGCCGCGAGGCGTGGCACCCCGGGAAGCTGGGCCGGCTGCCCCAGTTCGACAGGACCAAGAGGTGAGGAGCGCTTGACGATGCCAGGAAAGCCCCGCCGCGAGACGATGATCATCATCGGCGCCGGTCTCGGCGGCCTGTCCACCGGCTGCTACGCCCGGATGAACGGCTACCGCACCCGCATCTTCGAGATGCACGAGATCCCCGGCGGCTGCTGCACCGCCTGGGACCGCGGCGACTTCACCTTCGACTGCTGCGTCAGCTGGCTGCTCGGCAACGGCCCGGGCAACGAGATGCACCAGATCTGGCTGGAGCTCGGCGCCCTCCAGGGCAAGCAGATGCGGCACTTCGACGTCTTCAACATCGTGCGCGGCCGCGACGGCCGAGCCGTCCACTTCTACTCCGACCCCGACCGTCTCCAGGCCCATCTGCTGTCCCTCTCGCCCGCCGACGCCAAGCTCATCCGCGACTTCTGCGCCGGACTGCGCAAATTCCGCAGGTGCCTGGCCGCCTACCCCTTCCTCACCCCCGTCGGGCTGATGAGCCGCACCGAACGCTGGCGCATGCTCGCCTCCTTCGTCCCCCACTTCAACGTCATCCGCAAGTCCATCGGCGTCCTCATGACCGACTACTCGGCCGGCTTCAAGGACCCGTTGCTGCGCGAGGCGTTCAACTTCATCCTCTACGAGAAGCACGCCGCCTTCCCGGTACTGCCGTTCTACTTCCAGCTCGCCGCGCACGCCGGCCTCTCGGCCGGCGTCCCCGAAGGCGGCTCCCTGGGCCTGGCCACCTCCATCGAGCGGCGCTATCTGCGCCTGGGCGGCGAGATCGCCTACAACGCCAAGGTGGAGGAGATCCTCGTCGAGGACGACCGGGCCGTGGGCGTCCGCCTCAGCGACGGCAGGGAGTTCCGCGCCGACATCGTCGTCTCCGCCTGCGACGGCCACACCACCACCACGAAACTCCTGGGCGGCCGCTACCTCGACGGCGCGTACGGCCGGCTGTACACCGAGATCATCGACCGGCCCGGCATGATCTTCCCCGGCTACGTCGCCCTGTTCCTCGGGCTGCGCCGCCCCTTCCCGGACGGCGACCCCTGCACCACCCACCTGCTGACCGAGGCCGAAGCGGCCCCGCTGACCGGCATCCGCCACCCCAGCGTCAACGTCCAGTTCCGCAGCCGGCACTATCCGGAGCTGTCGCCCGAGGGAACGACCGTCGTCTACGCCACCTACTTCAGCGACGTCGGCCCCTGGCGCGCCCTGAACGACGGCCCCGAGCAGCGCACCCGCAGCCGCGGCGGCAGGGAGCTGCACACCCTGCCGGTGCGCCGCGGCCGGGCCTACTACGAAGCCAAACACCAGGTCCGCGACGCCCTGATCGACTTCCTGGACCGGCGCCACCCCGGGCTGAGGGACTCGGTCGCCGTGCGGGACGTGTCGACCCCGCTCACCCAGACCCGCTACACCGCCAACCACGACGGCACAGTCCTCGGCTGGCAGCCCTTCGTGGAGAGCGGCGAGACGCTGGAGAAACTCGTCAAGAAACACGGGCCGGCCCTCCCGGGCCTGGAGAACTTCTACTTCTCCGGTGTCTGGGCCACCACCGGCGGCCTGATCCGCGCCGCGGCCGCCGGCCGGCACGTCATGCAGTTCGTCTGCCGCGACGACGGCAGGACGTTCACCGCCCACACCGACGACACCGGAGAGCCCCCCACCCACGTGGTCATCCCGGTGGGACCCCGAGGACCGCACGGAAAGGACCGAACCCTCGATGAGCGAGCGAGCGGAACCGCTCCCGTACCCCTTCACCTCCGATGAGTGCCTGGCCCTGTCACCGCGCTACGCCGAACTGCGCGCCGGACCGATGCCCAGGGTCCGCCTGCCCTACGGCGAGGACGCCTGGCTGGTCACCGGATACGCCGAGGCCCGCCAGGTCCTCTCCGACCCCCGCTTCAGCCTGAAGGCGGGAGTCGACCGCGACCAGCCCCGGGTACGGCCGCTGTCCCTCAGCGGCGTCGGGCTGCTGTCCACCGACGGCGCCGAACACGCGCGGCTGCGCGGCGTGGTGGCACGGCACTTCGGCGCCCGCCGCGTCGAACAACTGCGCGGCCGGGTGTGCGAGATCGCCGGGGAACTGCTGGACCGGCTGGAGGAGAACGGCCCACCGGGCGACCTGGTGCAGGACTTCGCCTTCCCGCTCGCCATCACCCTGATCTGCGATCTCCTCGGTGTGCCGGACGGCGACCACCACCGCATCCGGCGCTGGCTGGAGGTCATGCTCGCCCACACCGTGACCGTCGAGGACTTCACGGACCAGTCGGAGGCGTTCGGCGGGTATCTGACCGAACTGGTGGAACTGCGCCGCCGGGAGCCGGGCGACGATCTCCTCACCCGCCTCGTCAGGGCCCACGACGAGGAAGGCCGCCTCACCCACGACGAACTCTTCGAACTCACCGCCGAACTGCTGTCCGCCGGGTTCATCACCACCTACAACCAGATCTCCAACTTCTGCCACCTCCTGCTGCGTCGCCCCGAGTGGCTGTCACGGCTGCGCGACCACCCCGCCGACATCCCCGCCGCCGTCGAGGAACTGCTGCGCTACGTCCCCATGCCCAACGGCCTCACCTTCCCCCGCTACGCCACCGAGGACGTGGACGTGGGCGGCGTCCTCGTCCGCGCGGGCGAACCGGTGCTGGTAGACATGTCGGCGGCCAACCGGGACCCGGCCGTCTACGACGACGCGGAGTCCCTGGTCCTGGACCGCGTCCCTGAAGCCCCGCACCTCAGCTTCGGCCACGGCGCCCACTTCTGCGTGGGCGCCCCGCTGGCCCGGCTCGAACTCCAGGTGGCGCTGGAGACGCTGCTGACCCGTATGCCCGGGCTCAAACCGGCCGTCCCCGAGAGCGAGTTGCGCTGGAAGACGGAGGCCGTGCTCAGAGGCCTGCGCGCACTGCCGGTCGACTGGTGAGGTCGCCGGCGCCCCCGGCCCGGGAGAAGCGCAGCTCGGGATCGGTGACGCTGTCCGAACGCAGTATCTTGACGTCGTCCCGGTAGTCCATCGAGGTCAGCCATGGCATCCGGTCGCCCTGCCGGGGCAGGGAGTCGACCGCGCGCCGGATGTATCCGGCGCCGAAGTCCAGGAACGGCCGGGTCGGCATCCCCGGATCAGCCGGCTCGGGACGGCAGACGTCGTACGCGTGGGCGTCCATGTGCGCCAGCAGCCGGCAGAAGTGCTCGCACAGCAGGCCGATCTTGAGCGTCCAGGACGAGTTGGTGTACCCGATCGCGTACGAGAGGTTCGGCACCCCGGACAGCATCATGCCCTTGTAGGCGACGGTGTCCGGCAGCCGCACCTCGCGCCCGTCGACGGTGAGGCGGATGCCGCCGAAGGCCTGCACGTTCAGCCCGGTCGCGGTGATCACCACATCCGCGGGCAGCTCCCGTCCGGACTCCAGCAGGACGCCCTTCTCGGTGAAGGAGGCGATCCGGTCGGTGACCACCGACGCCTTGCCGGTGCGGATCGAACGGAACAGGTCGCCGTCGGGCACCGCGCACAGCCGCTGGTCCCACGGGTCGTAGGGCGGGTTGAAGTGCACGTCGACGGCGTACCCCTTGGGCAGCTGACGGGCGTTGACCCACCGGATCAGCCGCCGCGCCGCCCTCGGGTACTTCTGGCACAGGCTCCACACCAGGCGCTGCTGGGCGATGTTCTTGCGCCGGGTCAGGGCATGGCCGCGCTTCTCGCCGAGGTACCTCTTCAGCGTGTTGGCGATCACGTCCGTGCGCGGCACCGGCAGGACGTACGTCGGCGTCCGCTGGAGCATCGTCACATGCCCGGCCGTGGCGGCCAGCGCCGGCACCAGCGTCACCGCGGTGGCGCCGCTGCCGATCACCACCACCCGCTTGCCGGCGTAATCCAGGTCCTCGGGCCAGTGCTGCGGGTGCACGACCGGGCCGGTGAACCGGTCGCGGCCCGGGAAGTCGGGGGTGAACCCCTCGTCGTAGCGGTAGTAGCCACCGGCGCAGAACAGCCAGCCGGCCGTCAGCCGGACCCGCTCGCCCGTGTCGGTGCGTTCGATGTCCACGCTCCACCGCGCCTCGTCGGTCGACCAGGACGCGCCGAGGACCTTGTGGTGGTAGCGGATGCGCGCGTCCAGGCCGTTCTCCCGGGCCGTCTCGCGCAGATAGGACAGGATCCGGGGCGCGTCGGCGATGGACTGCTCGTCGCGCCACGGCTTGAACTCGTAGCCGAACGTGTGCAGATCCGAGTCCGAGCGGATCCCCGGATAGCGGAACAGGTCCCAGGTTCCGCCGGACGCCTGCCGGGCCTCCAGGATCGCGAAGCTTTTCGACGGCAGCTCGGTCCTCAGATAGCGCCCCGCGCCGATGCCCGAGATCCCGGCGCCGATGATCAGGACGTCCAGGTGCTCGGGGGCGGGCGAGCCGGAGGCGGCGGACATGGGCGGCTCCAGACGGTGGGGGACGGGTGCGTCCCTCCATGCTGTGGCCCCCGGCACCCGACCGCAATGTGCGAACCGCACCGGAACCACCCGCCCGAGGTGACGATCCGCACCACTACGATGGACGCGTGTCATGGAAGACGCCCTCACCCCGGGTACGGGAACTCATCCGCCGCGGCGCCGAGATCGCCCTCAACCCGCCGGACGAGTGGCTGGACGAGCTGGACGCGGCGACCCTGACCGGCGAGACCAGACGGCAGATCGCCTCCGACCCGGTGCTCGCCGCCGGAACGCGCCGCGTCAACCGCTCCAACCTGCTTTTCTGGGCCGCCGCCAACGTCCGCGACCCCGGCGAACCCGTTCCGGCCAACGACACCGACACGCCGCTGGCCACCGCCCGCGACATCGTACGGCGCGGCCTGGACGAGTCCGCCCTCGACGCCTACCGGGCCGGCGAGAGCGTCGCCCTGCGGCTGTGGACGCAGATCGCCTGCTCACTCACCTCCGACCCCGGGGAACTGCGCGAACTGCTCGACGTGTCGCTGCGCTCCATCTCCGCCTTCGTCGAGGACACCCTCAGCGCGATCACCACCCGGATGCGCGCCGAACGCGACGAGCTGACCCGCGGCACCCACGCCGAGCGCCGGGAGACCGTCACGCTGCTGCTGGAGGGTGCGCCGATCACCCGTGAGCGCGCCGAGGACCGACTCGGCCACCGGCTCCAGGCCACGCACACCGCCGCGATCGTCTGGACCGACGCCGCCGACCCCGACCTCGGCCGCCTGGACCGCGCCGCCGACGCCCTCGCCGAGGCCGCGGGACATACCCGGCCGCTGAGCGTCCTGGCCGGGGCGGCCACCCGGTGGGTGTGGGTCCACGGCCGGCCCGACACCGGCCAACTGCGCACCGCCCTCGACCGTTTGCCGGACGTGCGGATCGCCGTCGGCTCCACCGCGCCCGGCCTCGACGGCTTCCGCCGCAGCCACCTCGACGCCCTGACCACCCAGCAGATGCTCACCCGGCTCACCTCGCCCTCACGCCTGGCCTCCCACCACGAGATCGAACTCGTCGCCCTGCTCACCTCCGACTCCGAGAGCGCCGGCCGGTTCGTCACCCGCACCCTCGGCGACCTGGAGACGGGGTCGCCCGAGGTGGTCGAGACGCTGCGCGTCTTCATCGCCGAACAGTGCAACGCCACCCGGGCCGCCGCCCGGCTCTTCACCCACCGCAACACCCTGCTGCGGCGGCTCGCCCGCGCCGACCGGCTGCTGCCGCGCCCGCTCGCCGAGCACCCCGTCGAGGTCGGGGCGGCCCTGGAGATCCTGCACTGGCGAGGCCGCTCCTGACCGGGCGACCGCACGGAAACGGACCCTCGGGACTGGGAAGAACGGGTGATCCCCGAGACAGCGGGAATCATGGGGGCGACGCTGGGGACTCATCGAGCAGGTCGGATCGGCAGCGTACCCCTAGGGGGCCGGCCCGGCTCAGGCTCCCCCGGTACAGACCACGTGCCGGGGGAGCCGCGGATCTCCCACCCCGAGGCGCCGCGGGCCCTCCCCGTCGAGGCGGCCGTCACGCAGTGGTGTGGCCGCGGTAGGTCACCTCTGCGGCTCACGAAGCCGAGCCGTGCGCAGAGCGCGATCGCCCTGGCGTGGGTCTCCACCACATGCGGGAAGGGGCGCCCACCCCGGGCCGGCACACGTGTGACGAGCGCGCCGATCAGCCGACCGGCGCGGCCCCGCCCGCGCGGCTCGGGAACCACGCAGACCGCGCTGATCCCGGTCGGGCCCGCGGGCCGCAGCCGCCCGCCCGCCGTCGCCACCAGCCTGCCGCCCTCGCGGACGCCCGGATAGGTCCCGAGTTCACGGGTGCGCGGTCAGAACGGCCCGGGCCGGGTCCGCGCGACGAGGTCGAGCATCTCGGGCACCTCGGCCTTGCCCAGTTCAATGACGCCGGGACCGGCCGCGGCGGGGTCCGGGCCGGGCCGCCCGCCGTCCGGCCACACCGTCTGCCGCCCCTCCAGGACGAAGACCGGCTTCCAGCCGGCCGGCGGAGACGCCGGGTGGCTGAACATGTCGGCGAACGCCCCCGGCCCGGGCAGCCGGCGTACCCACGCCGGCCGTCGCGACCTGTCGGCCGGGTGTGCGCCCCGCCCTCGTTCATGCCGTCGGCCGGGGTACCGTGCCTGACCCGGCGTGCCGCCGCCCTCCGGCCGCCACCGTCCGCCCCGCGGGTCAGGTGGCGCTCCCGCGCCGACCGTCGCCGGAGCGGAGCCGGTCCGTGTGGTGGGTGAGGGTGTCGATGCGGGCGGTGAGTTCCGGATGGTGGTCCGCGGTGAGATGGGCCCGCGCGTCGGTCAGGGGTCCGATGAGGCCGGTGGCGTCGTCGGGCCCGAGGGCCCGCGCGAGGGCGTCGCGCGTGCTGGGCGGAAGGTCGCTCAGGGCGGCCAACTGCCCCGCGAGCTGGCGCAGTTCGCCGGCGTTGTCACGCGCCCAGGTGGCGACGGCGCGGTCGGCGGCGCGCCGGTCGCGGGTGGCCTGGACCCGCTGCTCGCCGGTCGCGCCGGGGGCGCCCGGGCGCAGCCGCAGATAGCGGCGCTCGGCCGCCTGCCGGCTGGCGACTCCGAGCGGACGGGCCAGATCGGCCCAGCTGGCGCCGGCCTCGCGGGCGGCCTCGATCAGTCCCGTCTCCCATCCGGCGAGCTGGTCCCGCAGCTCCCGCAGGAGCAGCAGCGCGTCCAGCGCCTGGTCGGAACTGACCGTGGACCCATCGTCCTCCGTGGTCCGTGGCGTCCGCGCCGAGCGTACCGCCTCCTCGATCACCGTCAGCGCCGTCTGTGCGGCGAAGAAGGACGCGGGCCCGCCGCCAGGTCCGGCCCCCTGCTGCTCTGTGCTCATGGACTCACCTCCAGACCGTCACCCTGAGGGCGACGCTCTAGGTTGTCATCATTCCGATGACATGGTACAAGGGAGGAGACGACAGCGCATGAGCACAGCTACCGCGAGTGGAGGTGTTCGACGATGCTGATGCGCACCGATCCCTTCCGTGAACTGGACCGCCTCACCCAGCAGCTCTTCGGGAGCACGAGCGGCACCTGGTCGCGCCCCTCGGCGATGCCGATGGACGCCTACCGCGAGGGCGAGGAGTACGTGATCGCCCTCGACATCCCGGGCGTCGACCCCGACGCGATCGACATCGACGTCGAGCGGAACATGCTGACGGTCAAGGCCGAGCGGCGTCCGGCCGGCAGGAGCGACGAGGTCCAGGTCGAACTCTCCGAACGCCCGCTGGGCGTCTTCTCGCGCCAGGTCATGCTGGCCGACACCCTCGACACCGAGCACATCAGCGCCCACTACGACGCGGGCGTCCTGACCCTGCGCATCCCGATCGCCGAGCGGGCCAAGCCCCGCAAGATCTCCATCGCCGCCACCACCCCGGGGCGCAAGGAGATCTCCGGCTGACCGGACGGCGCGCACGGCGGCGCAGAACACCCGCCCTCTTCCGGGCCCCGCGGTTTCTGCGCCCGCCGCGCCGCTCGCTCACACATCCGCCGACACCAGGAGGCAACGGTGGCCATGCAGCGGGACGCATTCCTCGAACAGGTCCAGGACCGCGGTGAATACCCCAGCCGCACCGAGGCGGACCGGGCGGCACGCACCGTGCTGGCGCTGCTGGGCGCCCATCTGGTCGGCGAGGTACGCGCCGAGCTGGCCGCCCGGCTCCCGGAGACCTTCGCCCTGATCCTGCTCAATCCACTGCAAGCCGCCGAGCCGCTCTCCGCCGAGCGGTTCGTACGGGCCACCGCGGCGTGGATCGAGGGGGCCACCGAACGGACCGCGGCCTGGGACGTCAGCGCCGTCCTCAGCGTCACCGCCGACGCGGCCGGCGAGGAGCTGACCCGGCGCATCCTGCTCCAACTGCCCCCCGGCTACGACCTCCTGTTCGGCCGTCCCCAGGACGGCGCCGCACCCCATCACCCGCACCATCCGTGACAGAGACGAAAGCGCGTCGGGCCGCGCGTCGCGTCCCGACGCGTCCCGCGATCCCGGAACCGACCCCGGAACAAGGAAGACACCACCCGCCGATGCAGCACACGATCCCGGCCGCCGCCACCGCGCTACCCACCTCGGCGGTCACGACGTTCACCCAGATGCTCGAACAGGTCCGCTACGACGGCGCCTACCCCACCCGGGAACGCGCCGAACGGGTCCTTTGCACCGTCCTGGCCGCACTCGGCCGTCAGCTCACCGGCGAGGAGCGCGCCGATCTCGCAGCCCGCCTGCCCCGCGAGGCCGCCGAGATCCTCCTCGCCGCGCCGCATCCGCGGACCAGCTGCCCGAGCGGCTGGGCGTTCGTCAAGGACCTGGCCGGTGAGACCGGTGAGACCCTGGCCACCACCCGCTGGCACGTCGGCTCAGTGCTCGGCGTCGTGGCCCGCCTCATCGGACGCGACCTGCTCGACCGCGTCCTCAACCGGCTCCCCGCCGGCTACGCCATCCTCTTCGGCCGCGCGGAACTGACCCAGGCGGCCTGACACCGACGGCACACCCGTCCCGTCCGGCCGGCGGCGCACGACCGGACCTGCCGGGACGCGGAAACGGCTCGGGGCCCGAACCAGAGGTTCGGGCCCCGAGCCGACCTAGATCACCCGAGGGGTGGTGGTCAGCCGAAGCTGACGGTGGAGCCGCAGGACACCGAGGTGGACTTGCCGACCGGGTTGCCGACGCCGATGAGGGCGTTGGCGGCGACGCCCAGGTCCTGGACGTTGATCAGGCCCTGCTGCGAGTCGACCTGACCCGTGCACGTCTGGGTCTGCTTGCTGTCGACCGTCAGGCCGCCGTCGCCGCCGTGCGCCTGGGCCGCACCCGCACCGATGAAGCCGACACTGCCGAGCATGGCCACGACAACAGCGGCCTTCTGGAACTTGCGCATTACCTCTCCTTGTTCGCGTCACTGCAACCCGTCATGGGTTGGTCGCTGACAGGCATGAGATTAGGGGGACTTTGTGGCTTTTGGCGGGATTAACGCCGTTGTGTGCAAATTTTCTGAAGAAGCAATTTCATCGGCTTGTCATACCTAGGTCGCCGAGGGGGCGTCCGCCGCTCCGTACAGCGTTGCCGCGGCAGATCTGCCCCGGCTAGGTTCTTCGGCCATGGCAGATGACGAACCCACGCGTGCCGCCCGCCTGCTGGAAGCCCAGGACAAGGCGGCACGGCTGTTCAGTGAGATCGAGGCGCGCGGCCTCGTCGCCCCCGGAGAGGGGGAGCGGGCGGTCAGCGACCGGGTCCGGGACCTGGCCAACGAACTGTTCGGCACGACCCGGCACTGGCACAAGCGGATCGTGCGCTCCGGCCCCAACACCCTGGCGCCGTACCGGGAGAACCCGCCGGACCGGGTGATCGGGGCCGATGACATCGTGTTCGCCGACTTCGGCCCCGTCTTCGAGGAGTACGAGGCCGACTTCGGCCGCACCTTCGTCCTCGGCGACGACCCCGTCAAGCTCCGGCTCCGCGCCGACCTGCCCGAGGTGTTCGCGGCCGGCAAGCGGCACTTCGCGAGCCACCCGGAGATCACGGGCGCGGCGCTGCACGCCGAGGTCGCCCGGCTCGCCGCCGACGCCGGCTGGGAGCTGGGCGGTTGGCACGCCGGGCACATGGTCGGCGAGTTCCCGCACGAGCAGATCGACGGCGCGGACACCGAGTCGTACATCACCCCCGCCAACGACACCCCGCTGCGGCGCGCCGACAAGGCCGGCCGCGCCTGCCACTGGATCCTGGAGATCCATCTCGTCGACCGGGAACGGGGGTTCGGCGGTTTCCACGAGGAGCTGCTGACCCTCTGAACCCCGCTCACGCGCAGGCCGCGGCCCGTCGTGCGCCGAACCGCCCAAGCCCTCGAACGACTTGTCCCCTCGCACGGCGTCGTCCTAGGCTGGGAAGCACTTCAACGAGACGCTCCCCGGAGGCAGGCCGCAGAGCGGGAGCGTCCCACCTCGCCGAGGTGCCGGAGGGGCGGCAGCCGTCCTTGTCGACCCTTCCTTCCGGAGGCATCCTTCATGAACGTCGGAATCGGCCTGCCCATCGGCGCCCCCGACACCTTGCTGACCTGGGCCCGGCGCGCCGACGCCGGGCCCTTCAGCACGCTCGGCCTGCTCGACCGGCTCGTCTACGACAACCCCGAACCCCTGATCGCCCTCGCCCTCCTCGCGGGCGCCACCTCCCGCATCCGCGTCCAGACCGAGGTGCTGCTCGCCCCGCTGCGCGACACCGCCCTCCTGGCCAAGCAGGCCGCCACCCTGGACCGGATGACGGGCGGCCGCCTCACCCTCGGCCTCGGCGTCGGCGGCCGCGACGACGACCACCAGGCCGCGGGCGTCGACATGCGCACCCGGGGGCGACGCCTCGACGAGCAGATGGCGGTCCTGCGCCGCCTGTGGACCGGCGAGCCGTACGGCGACGACGTCGGGCCGATCGGCCCCGCCCCCGCCCGTCCCGGCGGCCCCGAAGTGCTCTTCGGCGGCTTCAAGCCCGCCGCGATCGAACGCGTCGCACGCTGGGGCGACGGCTTCCTCGCCGCCGCTCCGCCCTCTTGGGCCGGCAGCCTGTTCGAGACCGCCCGCGGCTTCTGGAAGGAGTACGGCCGCGACGGCGAACCGCGCATCGTCGCACAGGTCAACGTCGCGCTCGGCCCGGACGACGTGATCCACGGGGCCCGGACCGCGATGCACGCGTACTACGCGTTCACCGGCATGGCCGACCGCATGGTGGCCGGCATGCTCACCACGCCGGCCGAAATCCGCGACGCCGTCACCGCGTTCGCCGATCTCGGCGCCGACGAGGTGATGCTCTACTGCTACGGCCTCGACCCGGACCAGGTGGACCGCCTGGCCGACGTCCTGTGACACGGCACGCACGTGTGAACCCTGGGGCGGCCCGCCCCGGCGCCACCGCGACCGGCTGATTCAGCGGCGTACACGAGCGCCCGGCCCCACGGGACCGGTCACCCCTGCGGCCGGGACGGCGGTCGCGCGGCCGAGGTAGGTGAGCGGCCCGGGGTCCTCCACCGGAAGGACGGAGAAACCGAGACGGTCGTAGAAGGCGCGGGCGCCGGTGTTGGCGGTCACCATGCCGAGATGGACCCGTCCCACCCCTCGCGCGTCGAGCGCGGCGAGGAACGTGTCCATCAACTCACGCCCGTATCCCGCACGTTGATGACTGGGAAGCAGGTCGATGTGCAGATGGGCGGGGTGGTCGGCGATCTCGGGCACGAGCATCCGCTCGGGGTGGTGCAGCAGATGCAGCATCGCCTCGGTCGGTGTGCCCGGCTCGCCGACCGGCGCGGGGTAGCGGTCGGCGAGCGCGGGCAGCCATTCGTCCCGGAAACGCCGCACGAAGGTCGGGGTGTCCGCGGTGCCGAGGACGTACCCGACCGCCCGCTCGCCGTCGTCCACGACGAACGCCAGCTCCGGCTCCAGTCGCGCGTAGGGCGCGGCGAAGATGTTGGGCAGCAGCTCGGGGTCCGGGTAGAGGTGCCGGGAGTCGCCGCCGTTGTCGGCGGTGCGTACGCAGATGTCGAAGAGAGCGTCGCGGTCGCTGGGGCGGTAGGGCCGGATGAGGGCACGGGGCGTGGTCATGGGCCCATGCTGCCTCCCACGGGAGCGCTCCCACAATCTGTCGGCAGGGAAGTGCCGCACTGCGGGAGCACCGCTGCCGACGCGGATGCGCTGAACAGCGGCACCCGATCCGGCGGACGGCCGGCCGAAGTGACGTCGCGGACCACCGGCACAACCCGGCGCCGGACGGTCCGGCTCGTCCACCGACCTGATCCCTCGCCGACCGGCGCCCGTATCGGCGTGGGCGGGCTGCCCCCACGCACGACCTCCCGAGCGAGCATGACGACCCCGCGCAGCCCCCCTGGTCCGAGGCCGGAGAGGGCACCGGCCTCGGACTCCTCACGCGCAGCGCGGGATCCGTAGGCGCAACGCGCCGTCGGATCCCGCCGCATGCCTGAAGACCCGGCCTCCTTCAGCCGACGGAGGGTCGCGGCGCACCACAGGACGCTGTCGTCCAGGTCGGCCAGGTCCAGGGTGAGCGAGGCGGTACCGGACAGCGCCGTGACTGCCTGCCCGGTGGCCGCCGCGCCGGGTCACTCCGTGGGATCGGCCCCGGTCGGCAGGGGCGGTTCCACCCGGACGCTCTCCCACTCCTCGTCGGTGAACACCCGGGACCGCAGCAGGAACCGCACCCCCTCCGGGGCCTCCAGGGAGAACCCGCCGCCCCGGCCCGGCACCACGTCCACGGTGAGGTGGGTGTGCCGCCAGTACGCGTACTGGCCGGCGCTCATCCAGAACGGGGTGTCCCCGGCGACTTCACCGAGCAGGACGTCCGCCGCGCCGACCCGGAACTCGCCGCGTGGATAGCACATGGGTGAGCTTCCGTCACAGCAGCCGCCGGACTGGTGGAACATCAACGGTCCGTGACGGGCCGCCAGCCGTCGCACCAGGTCCTCGGCGGCCTCGGTCAGGACGACGCGCGGCACCCGGGTACCCATCAGAACAGACCGAGCTTCTGCTCCGAGTAGCTGACCAGCAGGTTCTTCGTCTGCTGGTAGTGGTCGAGCATCATCTTGTGCGTCTCGCGACCGATACCGGAACCCTTGTAGCCACCGAAGGCGGCATGGGCCGGGTAGGCGTGGTAGCAGTTGGTCCACACGCGGCCGGCCTTGATCTCGCGGCCGAGGCGGTAGGCGAGGTTGCCGTTGCGCGTCCAGACACCGGCGCCGAGCCCGTAGAGGGTGTCGTTGGCGATCTGGACGGCCTCCTCGGGCGAGTCGAAGGTGGTGACCGAGACGACCGGGCCGAAGATCTCCTCCTGGAAGATCCGCATGTCGTTCGTGCCCTTGAAGACGGTCGGCTCGACGTAGAAGCCGCCCTCGAGACCGGGCACGGTGCGCTGCCCGCCGCCGGTGAGCAGTTCGGCGCCCTCCTTCTTGCCGATGTCGATGTAGGAGAGGATCTTCTCGAACTGGTCGTTGCTGGCCTGGGCGCCGATCATGGTCTGCGGGTCGAGCGGGCTGCCGCCCCTGATGGCACGGGTGCGCTCCAGGGCGCGGGACATGAACTCGTCGTAGATCGAGGAGGCGATCAGGGCCCGGGAGGGGCAGGTGCAGATCTCGCCCTGGTTCACCGCGAACATCACGAAGCCCTCGACCGCCTTGTCCAGGTAGGCGTCGTCTTCGGCCGTCACGTCGGACAGGAAGATGTTCGGGCTCTTGCCGCCCAGTTCCAGCGTGACCGGGATGATGTTCTCCGACGCGTACTGCATGATGAGCCGGCCGGTGGTGGTCTCACCGGTGAAGGCGATCTTGCCGATGCGCGGGCTGGACGCGAGCGGCTTGCCCGCCTCGACGCCGAAGCCGTTGACCACGTTGATCACGCCGGCCGGAAGCAGGTCGGCGATCAGCTCGATGACCTTCAGCAGGCTGACCGGGGTCTGCTCGGCGGGCTTGATGACCACGCAGTTGCCGGCCGCCAGGGCGGGGGCGAGCTTCCACGCGGCCATCAGGATCGGGAAGTTCCACGGGATGATCTGGCCGACCACGCCGAGGGGCTCGTGGAAGTGGTAGGCGACGGTGTCCTCGTCGATCTCGCCGACGGTGCCTTCCTGGCCGCGCACCACGCCCGCGAAGTAGCGGAAGTGGTCGATCGCGAGGGGGATGTCGACGTTCAGGGTCTCCCGGACGGGCTTGCCGTTCTCCCAGGTCTCGGCGACGGCGATCTTCTCCAGGTTCTCCTCGATGCGGTCCGCGATCCTGTTGAGGATGTTCGCCCGTTCCGTGACGGAGGTACGGCCCCAGCGCTCGGCCGCGGTGTGGGCGGCGTCCAGCGCGAGCTCGACGTCGGCGGCCGAGGAACGGGCCACCTCGCAGAAGACCTTGCCGTCCACCGGCGACGGGTTGTCGAAGTAGCGTCCCTCCACGGGGGCGACCCACTCACCGCCGATGAAGTTGTCGTAGCGGCGGGCGAACTCGACGATGCTGCCCTCGGTTCCTGGCTGCGCGTACACCATGGCGGCTCTCCTCGAACGGTCTGGTCGATACGGTGGCACGACGGCCGCTGCCGCCGCGCTGCCGTTGAGGGTGCGCCCTCCGGGTTGGCGCGAGGTTGGTGCGACCGGGGCGTGCGCGCGGCCCCGCCTCAGTCGCGCAGCGCCCTGCCCAGCCGGCCGGCCGCGATCCCGCGGCGTGCGTCGCTCCGGGCGAGCAGCCGCAGCGCGTGTTCGTGCACCTCCGTGTCGTACGGGGCGTGTCCGCCGTAGCGCAGGGCGTGCTCCGGGCGGCTGCTGGCCAGCACCGCCTCGCGGACGCCCACTTCCAGCTGCGTGCGCCACTCCTCGATGCCCGGCGCCACGGAGTGGGGCAGCAGCGGGCCCCGGTAGAGCCGCAGGGCGGTCTCCGCGTCACCGTGCCGCAGGGCCCGCAACACCTCCACCGCGTCGCAGGACAGGGCGACGGTGAGGGCGTACCGGCGTGTCGCGATGCCGCCGCCGAGCGCCCGGCGCAGATGGGAGATCTCCGCTTTGAACGTGGAGGCGCTGACGGGCCGGTCGCCGTACACGGCCTCGCGGAGCCGCCCCGGTGAGAAGCCGTCCGGTTCGAGGGCGAGCAGGGTCAGTATCTCCACCTGGCGTGGCCGCAGCCCGAGATGACGGTCCCCGCGTACGGCCCGCCCGGCGCCGAGGCAGCTCAGGCGCACCTCGTCCCCGGCACCACGGGCCCGGTGCGGATGTTCGGTCCGCAGCCGCACCTCGATGGCCGACACCAGCGACCGCACCGTGGACAGGGCCAGAGGGTTCGAGCGGTCCCAGGTGGTGGACATGTCCAGGACGCCCAGGACGCTGCCGTCCGGGCCGTGGACGGGAGCGCAGTAGCAGACCCACCCGTGCAGGGCCGCCACCAGGTGCTCGGCGGAGAAGACGGAGGCGGGGCGGCCGGTGCGCAGGGCGAGGGAGAGGGCGTTGGTGCCCATGGCCTGCTCGTCCCACCGACCGCCGGGCGCGAAGTTCACCTGTTCGGCCCGCCGGCGCATGGTCCGCCCGCCGCACGTCCACAGGATCGTCCCGGACTCGTCGGTGACCGCGGTGACGAACCCTGCGTCGTCGGCGATGCTGTGCAGTTCGTCGGCGAGGTCGTCGACCGGCCGCCGCAGCGGTGAGTCCGTCCAGCGGTGGTGCACCGCGCCGCCGTCGGTGACCGGTGCGCTGTCCCGGCCGGGGTCCACGCTGTGCAGCGAGCGGGCCCAGGACTCGGCCAAGTCGTGGCGCAGGGCCTCGGCACCGCGCGTCGCCGCTCCCGTGGTCCTCAGCTGTGGCACCAGACGGGACCATGCGCTCTCCGTGGCCGCCCTGCGCCGCTGGAGGTCACTGCGTTGTGACATCTGCTTTCCCTGCCGTCGAACGGGGCCGATCGGTCGTCGTCCGCTGTCGTCCGTGAGGACTCGGCCGGGTGCACCTGTCCGGTCGGGCCGGCCTTCTCATCCGAACGGGCAGGCGACGCCCTGCCCGGACCGGCGCACCTGGCTCGGTCCGCGGCCCGTCCTCAGTGTTATCGGTCAAGCCGACGGCAAAAGCAAGGTCGCGTACGCGTCGCGGGGCACATGCCCTGCAGAGGCGCAGAGCGGCTGGTTCGTCAGGCCCCGGACGCCCAGGTGGCTCCGGCACGGCCGATTGCGGGCGGGTTCCGGTCGGTCGGAACAGCATGATCTCCGAGTGCTGCTTCTCCACACCGTAGGCATCGGCTTCATTCGGCCACCGCCGGGGCCGGCTCTGCCGAGGACCGTGTGGGGACAGCGGCAACGCCACGGGACCACACCTGCACTTCGAGATGTCCAAGGGTCCCACTGGCCCTACGGTGCAGTCGCCGAGCCCAGCTGGTGAACCGGCGCGCAACCGAGGAGGTCCCACGTTCGGGGGCGTACGGTGGCGGCCCGGTGCATCACCCCGGACGATGGTGACGAACCCTCGGCACGGCAGCGGATCCCCCGCGGCATCGCCGCGTTCGTCTCTCCCGGCGCCACACACGCGCGCGGGGCCGGTCTACGGTCTCAGGAGGTGATCCGGTGCGGACTCCCAGCAAGCCGCACAACGGCTTGCGCCCGAGAGTATTGCGGCCCACGCTGAACACGCGGCGGGCCCGGCTGAGCATGGCCGTGATCCTGCTGGTCCTCCTCGCGACGACGGTGCTGCTGAGCTGGTTCGGCCTCGGGAACTTCGCACATGCTCTGACCTTTCCCGGTCGCCTCACCGGTGCCGTCCTCATCACGGCCGCCTTCACGACGCTCGTGGCCGCCGGCGCGGTCCTGGACCACTGGGTCGGGCACAACTTCCAGCAGTCCGGTCTGGTCGCACTGATCGGCGTGTTCGTGGCGCTCCTGATCGACGCCCTGCTCCTGCTCAGGACACTGAGAACCGGAGATCTCGTGGTCTTCCCCGCGCTGTTCGGCGCGCTCACGGCTGGGGCGGCATGGTCTCTCGTCACGGTGTGGCAGACGTCGGTCACCGTCCCCGCCCCGAAGCGGGTGGCCGCTGCACTGGTCGTCTCCTCGGCCGTCGCTGTCGCCAACTTCGGCTATCAGAACCTTTATCTGCCGTACCGGCGTGAGGCCAGGCCAGTCGTCACGTTGGCTGCGGGAAAGGCCGTGTTGAGCGAGGACGGCAAGGCCTTCGCCGTACCGGTCGACATCACGATCCAGAACCACGCCGACGTGGGGTTCTACGTGCTCGGCACGGAAGTCCACGTCATGGGGGAACGAGTGGAGCTGAGCCCCAGGGACCGCCTCCGCCAGCAGTGGCGCAGCGATGCCCAGCAGTTCGCCCAGTCCTCGGGGGAGATGAACCCGCTCTCCCGCAGGGAGATTCACCAGCCTGGAGAGCTGGTGGAGGCCAAACCCTGGATGCTGCCCGGAAACTGGGTCGAGCCGAGCGACTCCTTCACCACGCGCATCATGATGCAACTACCCGTGGACACCGAGTACAACGAGGTGGCCTTTTACGCCACCGCCAGCCTTGCGCGCAAGGACCAGATCGTGCTGGATCCACCGCTCAAATTCGTGGCGACCTCATGGAGCGGCGGCAAAGACATCCCGGAGTGGGTGAAAAAGCAACAGGCGGCTGGATTCGACTCCCTCGTCTACCGTGCCCGGGTGCACGAGAACAACTCGATCGACGAGAACATCAGGGAGCCGCGCTTCATCACTGTCTATTGGACGTTCGGCACGCATGGCGCGTCCGTGCAGTCGACCATCACGCGAGAAGGGGGCGACAACAGCAGCGAACCGTCCGGGGAGGCTCTACGGGAGCTGGTGAGCCGGTACGGGTTTGTCGATCTCCTCGCCGGCCCCGTCGAGCGGACCTTGTGGGACATCAAGAGCCGGCGCTGAGCTGCTCCAGCCAGGCCACCAGGGCGAGTGAACTGTTCATCCGGTCCCACGAGTACGCGTCCCCTATGCCGAGCTGCGCCTCCCGCACGGCCTGGCACAGCGTCTCAATGTCGAACATCTCCGTGACCAGCGGATGTTGCGCCGAGCGGCACATAGCGATGAGTTCGTCGCCGTGTGCCCGCAGGCCACGGGCGTAGAGGGCGTCGAAGGGAGTCTTGACCGTCCTGTCGCGGATCGGCGCCGGGAGCAGGTCCGCCAGAGCCTCGCGGAGAACGGCTTTCGGACGGCCCGGCCGGAACGTGGCCGCGGCGGGGAGGCGGCTCATCGTGGCGACGACCTCCGGGTCGAGGAACGGGTGCGAGAGGAAGAACCCGTCCCGCCCGGCCCGGTGCCAGGACAGCGGATCCGGCGCGGCGACGTAGTTGGCGGCGTCGTACAGTGCCTGTTCCGGTCTGCGCCCGAACAGGAAGCGGCTTTCCGCGATGCCGGCCTCCCGGTAACCGTGGGCCCGCGCGAAACCGGGCCGTACCCATCGTGGGCGGTTGAAGGTGCCCAGACCGCCCAGGATCGTTCCGCCACGGGCCAGTGCCGCGATCCGCTCGGTGGTGAGCGGGAAAGTCGGCTGCACCACGTAGGCGTGGACGACCTCCCTCAGGCCCCGGTCGCTTCCCGCAGCCCATGTGTGTGCCTGCCGGGTCATCTGCCGTAGCCGGCCCGTGCGGGCGAGCCTGTGCAGGTGAAACGGGTTGGCGTCGGCGATCGGGTCGGCCCCGCACCCGGTCAGGAGGGTGTCACAGCCCAGTTCCGCCGCCGCGGCGTGAAGTCTGCTCCAGAACGGGGCGCGGAACGCGTGCGTATGAGGCTCGTCCGTGTTGCCCGCGTGGTGGGCGAAGTCATCGAAGTCGGCCAGGTCGTCGGCGTCGACGATCACCGGATGCGCATCGGGTGCGTGCCTGCGGATCTCTTCCAGGGCGGTGTCGAGATAGGACTGCTCCGCCGCCAGCTCTCCGTGGGAGAAGCGCCCGGAGATCAGGACGAGCTCCCCGGGGCCGCCGTGCCCTGCGACCAGCAGGCGCGCGGCGAGCAGCGCGACGCCCGTGGAATCGGTGCCGCCGGAGACGTGGCATGCCGTCTTCTCACCCATGCGGCGTCCAACAGCGGTTTCCAGGGCCCGGCGCAGGCGCTGCGCCGCCTCGCCGAGACGGACTCCGTCGAGTGTGGACGCAGGCGGGCCGGCGGCGGGGTGGGCGGGGCGCAGGCTGCGGCCGCGCAGCTGTCCGGTGAGGGAGAGCTCGACCACCTCGCCACCGAGGACGCGGTGCACGTCGATGAAGGGGGTGAGGCCGGTGTGCGGTTGCGCCATGTTCCCGGTGAGGTACCGACAGAAGTAGCGGGGCTCCAGCTCGGTGGCGCGGCCCAGGGCACGAGCGGAGGTGCTCACGGCGTCCACGCGGCCGCCGAACGTCCGGAAGAACAGGGGGATGCGGGCCTGCTCGTCACGCGTCAGCAGGATACGGTCGCGGCACACCAGAACGGCCGCGTAGTCGCCGACGGGCATCAGCGGAGCCGTTTCCCGTCGGCGGAACGCGTCGAGGAGGACGTGTGCGCCCGTCACCCGGTCGCGGGCCGAGCCGACCCAGCCGACGACGGTGGCGGTGCCGACTGGCGAAGAGACCGTAGTCACGAGTCCCTTACGCGCTGCGTCCTCGTCGGTCCGGAGCCTCGGCCTGCCACCGGCCCAGTCAAGGCGGAGCGCATCCATGTCACCGTCACTCGCCGTCGATCGTCAGCACCGGCGTGAAGGCGTGCCCTCGCGGATCTGCGTCGGGAATGCACAGCCCAGCGGACACCGTCCAGGCGTGCAGGGCGAAGGGGTGTTCACGCACACCGACGTGGAGCACGGCCTTCAGACCGCGCCGCCGCAGCAGGACGAAGGCCGTCACCGCCTCGGACTTGCAGTCGCCGTCGACCAGCCAGCTGCCGCGACCGCGCGACTGCACCGCTCTTTTCAGCCTCAGGACCTCATCCGTGCGGGGGTCGTCCGCGCGTGCGTACTGGGGGGCGGCCAGGGACAGCAGCCGGAGGACCCGCCCGAATCCCACGGTCTGCATCAGCAGGTGCACTCCGCGCAACCAGATTCCCACGCCGGCGTCCGCGGCCGCTCCACGGCGGTCCCGGGCGCAGCCGGCCGCCAGGAGGACGGCGACCAACTCCGCGCGCTCCTCCGGGCTCCCCTCGGTGATCTTGCGGACGTCCGCCGCCGCCATTCCGAGGAAACGCGTCCGTTTCCAGTCCGCGATCAGCGCTCCGCCGGACATCCCGGTGACACGGCAGTGCGGTGACAGCATCCTCGCCATGACCGCCAGAGCATCGGAGTCGTCTGCCACCGCACTTCCTCCGGTTCACCGTGAACGGGGCTAACCCATGTAACCGTGACCGTCTTGCAGTCCGCCGCTGAAGCCCCGGATCAGACGGCCGTTGCCGAGGAGGACCAGCCGATGTGGCTTACGGCGTCGCAGCAATCGAAGAAACATCGTCCACCTCCGGTCCAGGCCGA
The DNA here is from genome assembly GCF_040683715.1 of Streptomyces sp. NPDC093260. NCBI lineage: Bacteria > Bacillati > Actinomycetota > Actinomycetes > Kitasatosporales > Streptomycetaceae > Streptomyces > Streptomyces sp. NPDC093260. The sequence goes on along the minus strand of NZ_JBFBEK010000008.1, from coordinate 89,460 downwards.
GCAGTGCATCAACTCCACGCTACTCCGCCCGAAATGCCCCGCAACCGGACTGTGGGGCCGGTCGAGCCGTCCTCCCATGACCGTGCGCCACGCAGGGCCGCATGCCGCAGCGTCACACAGATGTGGGAGATGTCGCCGGTGCGGACCGCGCTGCCAAGGAAACCTGGCGTTCGACACCGACCCGCGACTTGTCGCAGGACCACGCGACGGCCCCGCCGTCACGGTGGCATCCGCTCTGATGAACCCGGGGACGCACTGTCACGTCGTCTTGGCCCAGTTGACGTCGGCCCAGCGCCCTTTCGACGCCGGCGTCGACGTACCGGAGTGGTCGGGCGAGGTGGTCGCCGGAGTACAGCAGGCCCGGCCGTGATCAACGGCGTCACCATGCCCCGCTACAGCACCATCCCGACCGCGGACGCCCTGGTCAACCCGATTTCGTACGCCGCGTTCGCCCAGGAGACCGCGCTGGGCGAGGACACCCGGTTCGGTGCCGCCCGGCCCCGGCTCTGAACGTGGCGCTCATGGAGCACCCGTCGCCACCGCCACCGAGGGGGCATCCCTTGCAGCGCGCCCTCGTCCTCGACCCGGCCACCGGAGATTTCCGCGCCCCCGCGGAACAACTGCAGGACAAGGCAGGCAAGCTCGACGCCCGGCCCCGCACCGTCGCCGAACACGCCACCTTCCTCACGGTCGAACGGTCTCCCTGAACAACGAAGCCGGGGCCGGGCGAGGAGCTCGCCCGGCCCCGGCGCCTCACGGAAACCGGTGTAAAGGGTCATCTCGACAGTCACGGCGGCACGTGCCTGGGCCGTCATCAGTTTGGAAAAGCCGTTCCGCAACCTCTGCCGTACAACCAAGAGTTGCATGCCGAAGACCTTCTCGACGGCCGGGCGCTGCTGCACGAGCGGCCGGGCACCGCACCGGGCGGTGGTCGGACCTCTCATCAGCGTCTCCAACGGCGCATCCAGGACCTGTGGCACCACCTCAGGTCACAGGTGCGACAGGGGAGGACCAGCTAGGCCGGGTCCGGAGACCAGTAGTCCCCTCGCAGGACCGCGGCATGCACCTGGGCATGGTCAGGCCGCTGGCGCGAATGCGGTGAGGGCGTCGGCGAGGTCTGCCGGGGCTTCCACAGGGATCAGGTGACCAGTGTGGGGGAGCACCGTGAACTCGGCTCGGGAGAGGTACGGCAGCAGGTTGGCGCGGAGCACATCGACAGGCTCGACCTGGTCGTTCGCTCCGGCGATCACGAGGGCGGGGACGCTGATCGAACGCGTGTGTCTGGTGATGTCCTGCGCGATGCCGCGCAGCGGCCACTCGGCACGGGCGGCTTCGGTGACGTTCCGGGAGTCCGCCGCGATCTGTGCCTTGACCGGCGCGGGCAACTCGGTGGCGGTCAGGATGTGGTCCCGCGCCCCGGCGACGGACTCGGCGGAGTCGTAGGCGTGGGAGAGGGTTTCCCGGTACTGGTCGGTGATCTGTGGGGCTGGTTCCGCCGGGCCGGGGGCGACGAGGACGACGCCGCGCAGGCCGACGGGCCTGGCGGCCGCGACCAGCTGCGCGACCTTGCCGCCCATGGAGTGCCCCACCAGGACGTAGTCGGTGACCGCCGCGTCGGCCAGCACGGCGAGTGTGTCGTCGGCGAGTTGTTCGAGGGTGTAGGGGCCGGGCAAGGTCTTCGACCGGCTCCATCCGCGGAAATCGACCGCGAGCGTGTCACGGTCCGCGAGGCGGCTGACGAGGAGGTCCCAGGTGCGGGCGGAACCACCCCAGTAGTGCGGGAACACCAGGGTCGGCCCGGCCCCGGGCCGGTGGTCGTAAACGGGCAGGTGCGTCTGGCGCGTCGTGTTCACAGTGGCTCTTCCGTTCGGCGTGCTGGGTGATTACCCGCTGCGTCCATGGAACTCTGCGTGCCCGGACGGGGCATCGGCGTGACTGGTCGTCCGATGGTGGAAAATGGACTCGTGAGCGTGATCCGGCACATGACCTACCAGCCCGCGGGGCGCCGGGCCACCGCGGTCGAGACGATGACGTTCGACCGCCTGCGCACGCTGAACGGCGGCGGCACACAGCGCGCCGACTTCCATGTCCTCGCCGTCGTCGACGCCGGACAAGGCGCTGTCACGGTGGACTTCCTCCACCACCCGCTCAAGGAGCGGTCCGGCGTGTGGATCCCGCCCGGCGCGGTGCACCGGTGGGACGACATCGCCGGTGTGGCAGGGCACCTCGTGCTGTTCGTGCCGACCGCGCCGGTCACCCAGGCCACCCGGGAGCTCGTCGCGTCCCCGGACCTCGCCGCGCACTGGAGCGTCCCCGACGCCGACTGGCCCTTCGTCGACATGGCACGCGACCACCTCCTCCTGGAGACGTCCGCTCCCCCCGAGAACGCCCCGGCGGAGCTGCCCCGGATCCTGCTCTCCGCGCTCATCGCCCGGTTGCGGCCACCGCACGCCCGGGCACCGTCCCCTCACCCGGTGTTCCCGTTGTTCCGCTCCAGCGTCGAAGCGCACTTCCGGCAGCACCACGACGCCGGCTACTACGCCCGCACCTTGGGATATGCGCCCCGCACCCTCTCACGAGCGGTGCAGCAGGCCACCGGCCGCACCGCGAAGGCGTACATCGTCGACCGGATCGTCCTGGAGGCCAAACGACTCCTCGCGCACGACCGCCTCACCGCGGCTCGCTGCGCCGCCACGCTCGGCTTCCCCGACGCGTCGAACTTCTCGGTGTTCTTCCGCAAGGCGACAGGCATGCGCCCGGGTGCGTGGCAGGCGGCCGCCACCGTCGAGTAGGAGCGGACGTGGCCGCCTGCCACCGCATCTCGGATACCGCCGGTGCCAGGCAGGCCGAGGGACGAGATCCGAAGCCGCACGATCCGTGTGTTCGTGCCGCAGGGGACGACGAGCCGGTGCCGGTCAGGGCAGGAACTCGCTGCGGGAGCGCGAGTCGGAGCGGAGCAGGCCGAGCTGGGCCGAGGTCATCGTCGTGGAGCCGGTGGCCTGGACGCCGCGAGGGGTCACGCAGGCCTGCTCGGCATCGATCACCACGCCGACGTCTTGGGGTTCGAGGGGGTCTGCGGCCAGTCGGCGATCTGCTGGGGCAGGCGTTTCCGGTCCTGTGGACGGCGGACGAAGTGCTCGCCGACGCGGGCGAGTCGGGCCAGTCCCAGGAGGCGACCGCCGGGCCGGCTGCCGACGTGGGTGGTGTTCCCGCGATCGGCGGTGTGAGCGGAGCTTGCGACGGACCGGCTGATGGAGGGCGGTTGCCACCGCGCTGTGGCCCGGGTGAGCGACAGCGTCCTACCCTGCTGATTACCCTCCGTATGTCGCCACAGGCGCCACTGATGTCCCAGGAGCGCGCGGCCGACGCCCCTCGGGCGGACGGCCGTTGACCAGCAGACGCACAGGAGTCCGGCTTGCGGTCAGACCGTGACGACGATCTTCCCCGCGTGGAGTCCTTTCTCCAGACGGCGGTGCCTCGGTTCCGAGTGGGGATGCTATGCGGCCCACGCGCGCTCCAGATGGCTGCGGAAGGTGGCGGGCTCTCGGCCGATCAGCTCTGCCAGCGTCGGGTCGACAGCGGTGAACTCTCCGCCGCGCGCCGCGGTGAAGACGCTCAGCATCAGGTCGGCGATCGGGGCCGGGGCGCCGTGCGCCAGGGCCTGCTCGCGGAAGACGTCGTCGGGGACGACGGTGCGGGTGAGGGACCGGCCGGTGGTCTGGGACGCGATTTCGGCGACGGTGTCGAAGTCGAGCGCCGCCGGGCCGGTGAGCGGCGGGGTGGGCCCGTCGAAGCGGGTCTCCTCGGCGAGGATCACCGCGGTGGCCTCGGCGAGATCGTCGTGGCCGGTCCAGGCGACTGGGCCGTCGGCGGGGAGGGCGATGTCGCCGGTGTGGCGGGCGGGTTCCAGGAACTGCAGGGCGCTGGAGGCGTAGAAGCCGTTGCGCAGCGCGGTCCAGGGCAGGCCGGTGGCGCGCAGCAGGTCCTCGGTCCGGGCATGGTCGCGGCACGCCTGGAAGCGGGAGTCGTGGGCGGCGCCCATCTGGCTGGTGTAGAGGATGCGGCCGACGCCGGCCTGCACGGCGGCGTCGATGGCGGCGCGGTGGCCGCTGACGCATTCCTGGCCCGTGCGGTCGAGGGAGACGAGGAGCAGTTGCTCGGCGCCCTCGAAGGAATGCACGAGTGAGGCGGGGTCGTCGAAGCTGCCCTGCCGGACGCGCACACCGCGGTCGGCGAGGTCCTGGGCCTTGCGGGGGTCGCGGACGCTGACGCCGACGCGGTCGGCGGGAACGCGGTCCAGGAGGCGCTGGACGGTGCGGCGCCCGAGCTTTCCGGTGGCTCCGGTCACGATGATCACTGGGTTCTCCCGACACTGTTTCCGGTGGAATCAACTCAACGATAACACCGGAAGTTCCAGTGGAATCGAATTATCGGTATCATCGACTCATGGCTACGCGCGAGTCCACTGACAGCTCTCGGCGCCGCATCGTCGAGGCGGCCGTCGAGCTGCTGGAGAAGGGCGGCCCTGACGCCGTGAGCACCCGCGCGGTCGCCGCCGCGGCCGGAATGCAGCCGCCGGCGATCTACCGGCTCTTCGGTGACAAGGAGGGGCTCCTCGAGGCCGTGGCCGAGCACGGTTACGCGCAGTTCCTTGAGAAGAAACGCGCGCAGCTCGACCCGGCTCCACAGGACCCGGTGGAGGAGCTGCGCTGCGGCTGGGACATGGTCGTCGAGTTCGGCGTCTCCCGCCCCGAGTTGTTCGCGGTGATGAACCGGGCCACTGGCCGGGCATCGGACACAGCGCACCGCGCGGGCCTGGAGATCCTCCACGGACGGGTGCGGCGGCTGGCGGCCGGGGGGTGGCTGCGGGTCGACGAGGAGCTGGCCGCTCAGATCATCCGGGCAACGGGGCAGGGCGCGGTCACCACGTGGCACTCCACCCCCGCGAACCGCCGCAATCCGGCGCTGTTGACCGTCCTGCGCGAGTCCATGGTCGCGGCCGTCACCCGCGCCGAGCCGGCGCTCCCCGCCACGGAGTCCGGTCCCGCCGCGGCGGCCCGCGCGCTGCGCGCCGCCCTCCCCGACGACGCCGATGTCCTGAGTGATGCCGAGCAGCGCCTGCTGCGCGAGTGGCTCACGCGCCTGGCGACGCACCCGAACCTTGACGCACCGCCTGCGTGATCGCTCGTCAGGCGTCCTCGTTCCCCTCGCCGCTCTGGGTGAACCACCGATTGGTTACGTCTCCTGCCGCTCCGCTCCGCGTGGCCCTGGTCAACGGGAGCTGCGAACAGCCCACGGTGACCGGAGTGGAGATCCTGCCGGACGCCTCACGGACGCAGGCCTCCAGACGGGTTCCGAGCCGGCCCGTCACCGCCTCCGGCCACAAGATCGAGCTGTGGCGGTCGGGCCTCGACGGTGGACCGGCAGCCGACGGCTCCCAGAGCCGAGCTCAACGCCGATGAGGTCGCGCACCCTGTCAGACCCCCACCCCCCGCTCCCACGGCACCCGCGGTCAAGCGGAACGGTCGCTGTCCCTTGTGGTGATCGGCACGGGCGGGGAGTACGTGGACGAACCGGGGGTATTTCGAGGCGGCCATGACCATGACCTGGGCCGGCGCCTGACCAGGGACGCCGCCCGTCGCCGAAGGGACACCGATGTCAGGAAGACTTCCCCGTGCCCGCCTGGTACTGACGCTCGCGGCCCTGCTGGGCCTGTCGCTCGGCGCCGCGCCCGCGACACAGGCCGCCCCGGCGGACGAGGGCACCGCGCTGCCGATCGCCTACCACTGCGATCTCGCCGTCGACCCGCTGCACAAGCAGCTGTTCATTTCCGACTACACCACGAGCAGCGTCCTGGTGGCCGACTACCAGGGCCGTCTGGTCCGTACGATCAAGGACCTGCCGGGCGTGTGCGACCTGGAGCTGTCCGCCGATTCCCGCACGCTGTACGCGCCGCTGGTGCTGGGCGACGCCATCAGCGTCATCGACACCGGTACCGGCAGGCAGCGCGCACGCTACGCCACCGGTGCCGGTTCGGCGCCGCGTCATGCGGCGCTGAGCGGGCGGACGCTGTTCTTCGGCTACGGAGAGCAGTGGGAGGCGAGCATCGGCTCGCTCACACTCGGCACCGACACCCCGCAGGTGCGTCTCGGGCTCATCCCCGAGGGTGACTTCAGCGGCGCGCCGCTCCTGGTCACCTCGCCGGCAGCGCCGGCCACGCTCGTCGCCGGAGACGAGAACACCTCTCCGACCCGGCTCTCCGTGTACGACGTCTCCGGGGGGAGTCCCGTGCCGCGCGCCACGGTGAGCGGTCCCGGCGGCGCCTCCAACTTCAGCGACCTGGCCATCACCCCCGACGGCAGGACGCTGCTGACCGCGTCCGGGGCGCCGTACCACCACCCGTCCTTCCGGCTGCCGGACCTGACCGAGGGGCACACGTATCCCAGCACGTCGTACCCCGCCGCCGTCGCGGTCTCCTCGCGCGGCGACGTCGCAGCCGGGGTGAAGAGCATCGAGCCGGACCCGGACGTGTATCTGTACCGTGCCGGCGCCGACACTCCCTACCGGACGGTGTCCCTCGCCCCCGCCACTGGTTTCGACGCCGGATACCTGCGACCCCATGGCCTCGCATGGACTCCGGACGGAACCCGCCTGTTCGCGATCAGCGGGCACAACGACGAGGAGAACCTGCGCCTCGTGGTCGTACCGGCAGCGAACGAGGCGACGACCGGTTAGCTCGGATTGAGTGAGCCGGATTGAGCGAGTGCGCGGGGAGCGGGGTCACGGATACGTCGGACCGGCCGGTCTGAGGACAGCAGCCGACCTGGCGCGGCGGTGGGTACCGGATCAGCTCGACGGCTGGATCGCTGGGCGATCGGCGGCGGAGCTGGTGGAATCGTCCGCCTTCGCGCCGGGGCAGGCTGGAAGCCGGGGGCCCGGCTTGGGCGGCGTGCTGTGGGGGCCGGGGAATCGCGGGCCGGCGAGCGGCGTTGGCAGCTGTATGGACGACGCAACCCCGTACGGCCGTGACGTGCGTGTCGGGTCCGACGTTTCGGCGAGCCGCGCACGCCTCGCGGCCGATCGTGCCGAAACACTCGCGCGGGCGGCCGCGCTGGGCCGCGAATTCGACGGGATCGTCGCGGCGAACGCCCTGGTCGCGGTCGATGACGAGCACGATCCCGATGGAGGCAGCACCGCCTTCGAGCGGGCCCACGTGGCCGCCCTCATGGCGCGGGCGCGCGAGCACCTGGAAGAACTGGACCGAGCACTGGAACGTGTCGAGTGCGGGCTGTACGGGCAGTGCGAAGGCTGCGGCGGGACCATCCCTCCCGAACGCCTGGAGGTCCGTCCGGCGGCCACCACCTGTGTGCGCTGCGCGCAGTCGGACCCGCGCCGACGCTCGTCCTGACGTCGTCCGCATCGCCGGGCCCGTCGGGACCGAGCGCCCCGGCCGGGCCTGTGGAGGACTCCTGAGTTGTCCGCATCCCCGTCCCAGTAGCCGTCGTGGCGGACGCGGCCGGCGTCCGCCATGCCTCCGGCAACGGACACCACCAGGCCCTGGACCGGCGCCGGGGAGCGCGAGAGAGGCCGCGCGGAGCCGGTGTGTCCGACGGGTGTCAGTCGTCGTCGCCCATGAAGTCTCCTATCGCGGCCGCGATGGCACCGGGCTGCTCGTCGGGGATGAAGTGTCCTGCGTCGGGCACGACGATGCCGGTGGTGTTGTCGGCCCAGGGGCTGATGGAGGCGGCCATGTCCGGAACGGAGCCGTGGCTGCTGGAGATTCCGAGGACGGGCACGGTCAGGTGCCGGCGTTCCAGCGCCGAGCGGTTCCGGCGCGCTGACTCCGCGGCGGCCCGGTAGTACGCGAGGGAGGCGCGCAGGCCGTCGTCGACGGCGACGGCCGCCGCGTAGTGGTCGAGCTCGGCGTCGTCGAACGTGTCGGGCGACAGGGCCTTCGTCCTCAGGAACCAGGCGACGTACTCGCGTTCGCGGCCGGCGAGCAGCGTCTCGGGCAGGTCGGGCACGGTGTGGAACGCGAAATGCCAGGTTTTCCACGCACGGTCCGGGTCGGTGGGGATCGTCTCCGGGAGAGTGATGCCGGGAATCCCGGCGTCGAGCAGAGCGACCTTGCGCAGGTGGCTCTCGAAGTCGAGGGCGAGGGAGAACGCGACCCAGGCGCCGATGTCGTGGGCGACCAGGGAGTAGACCGACACTCCGAGAGCCTTCACGGCGGTGTGGACGTGCGCGGCGGCCGCGTGCGTTTCGTAGCCGCTCTCCGGACGCTCGGAGTGGCCCTGCCCCGGCAGGTCGATGGCGATGACGCGGTACCGGTCCGTGAGGCCGGGCATCACCTTGCGCCAGGCCCACCAGGTCTGCGGGAAGCCGGCGAGCAGGACGACGGCCGGGCCGTTCGGCCGTCCGCCCTCGACGGCATGAAGGCGGACGCCGTCCGCGTCGATCCAGCGGTGAGTGAATCCGGCCAGATGTTGCAGGGGCAGGTCGCGGACGGGGTTGCTTTCCGAGACATGTGGAGTGCTGGTTGCTGGGCCCGTCACGGGATCCTCCGGTGGTGTCAGGTGTGCGGTTTGGGGGGTGCAGCCGACGGCGGTGGCCGGGAGCGCGTGGTGTGTCTCCCGCGCGGTCGCGGAGTGCGCGGCATGCCTGACCAGGACCACACCCGAACGCTAACACATCATGAACTGATTAGTTCAAGATAAGATGGCGCGGAGCATCCGCACCAACGAGGCATCGGCAAGGAAGTACCGCGCGTGGCAGGAAAGAAGCAGTTCGACGTGGACGCAGCGCTCGACGCCGCGATGATCCAGTTCTGGCGGGACGGCTACGCCGACACCTCGTTGGACGACTTGTCCCGGGCGACCGGCCTGAATCGCAGTTCCATCTACTCCTCCCTCGGCGACAAGGACACGCTCTTCCTGCGCTGCCTGGATCTCTACGCCGCGCGCTACGGCGAGAAGTACGACGCCGCCCTGGCGGGCGCCGCCCCGGATCCCGTCGCCGCTGTTCGTGCGTTCTTCGACGTCACCCTCGAGCGCATCGCCGATCCCGAACTGCCTGACGGATGTCTGATCGCCCAGTCCGCCATGGCGATTCCGGTGCTGAGCCCGGGCGTCGCAGCGCACGCCAAGCAGGCGCTCGGTTTCCAGCGCCTGCGCCTGCGCGCCGCGCTGAAGGCCGGCCGACTGGACGACCGGGACGCCGAGGCCTTCGCCGTGCACGTGGCGGCTGTGAACCAGTCGCTCGCCGTCATGAGCAGGGCCGGGGCGAGCCCGGAGCAGCTCCTGGCCATCGTCGGCGTGACCGCTGACGCGTTGTCGCAGGCGTTGCTCGCGTAAGGGGAGTGGAAACGCCGCAGTACGCGAGCATGGAGGCCCGCGCCGGCGAGGCCGGGGCCGGTGCCGGACAGTCGGAGGCGAGCCGATCCGGGGCGTCCCCGCCGGCCCGGTGGGCGCGGCGACGGCCTCGACCTGCACCACGAGCGCCTGACGGCGGGCGGACGCAGTGGCCCGGAAGCGGACGCGTTGGAGCGCCCGAGCCGACCGCCGCGTCCCTGCCCGGCTGCGCTCGCTCACCGGTCCGCGCCCGCCGTGCCGCCGCGTGCTCCGGGCTGTCGGAGATCCGTCGGCGGTGTACGTGATCTGTCGGCGATGTGTCGGTCGGGACTGTGACCTTGAGCGGGTCGGTGCTTCCTGCGAGCACCGTTCCGAGAGCAAGGAGCCTGTCACCGTGTCTTCCGTACCCCAGAGCCGGCCGTGGGACGTTCACCGGCTGCCGTCCGCCGAGGGCAAGACCTTCCTGATCACCGGGGGCAACGCCGGGATCGGTTACTTCGCCGCAGAACAGCTCGCCGCCACCGGCGCGGTCGTCGTACTCGGCAGCCGCGACCCCGCGAAGGCCGAGGCCGCCATGGGCTCGATCCGCTCCCGCGTTCCCGGCGCTCGCGTGCGGCACCTCCGACTGGACCTGGCCGACCTGTCGTCCCTGAAGACCGCGGTGGCCGGGCTGGACGTCGGTCGTCTCGACGCGGTGGTCCACAACGCGGGAGTCGCCCTCGACGCACCGCCGCGTCGCGAGACCGAGGACGGTCACGAGCTGATGTTCGGCACCAACCACCTGGGCCACTTCGCGCTGACCCAGTGGCTGGCCCCCCTGTTGTCCGCGGCGTCGGCGGGCCGCGTCGTGACGGTGGGGAGCTTCGCGGCCCGGTCCGAACGACTGGACCTCGGTGATCTGCAGTCGACCCAGGACTACCGGCCCAAGCGCACCTACGGCCGGTCGAAGCTGGCACAGATGTGCTTCGGCTTCGAACTCGATCGCCGCCTGCGTGCGGCCGGCAGCACGGTGCTCAGCGTGGTGGCCCACCCCGGCGGCGCGCTCGACTCCCTGACCCCGTCCCGCCCGCCGGTGTGCGAGACGAGCCGCGGCGAGCGACTGCGCGCCCTGCCCTGTGCGCTTCTGGTGCAGGGCAAGGCCGCCGGAGCATGGCCCGTCGTCCGTGCCGTCCTCGACCCGGAGGTGCGGGGAGGGCAGCTGTGGGGGCCGCGGGTCTTCGGACTGCGTGGCGCACCCCGGCGCGAGCCCGTCCCCTCCCACATGGCCGACCCGGGTGTCGCCGCCGGTCTGTGGGCAGCGAGCCAGGAGCTGGCCGGCACTGATGCACGCCTCGGCTTCCGGTAGGCGAGCAGCCGCTCGCACCCGCTTCGCGCGTCCGCCGCCTCCGGGCGGAGACACCGCCGGCTGACCCTGGTCGGCCGTGCCCCGTGCCGGATGTTCACCGAGGCGCGGGAGCATGCGCCGGTCCAGCTCACCGCGCGGCCCGCGCGGGCGTCCGCGACGGGGACACGGACGGCAGGGTGCGCAGTCGGCCGTGGGCCGAGCCGGGCCCGTCACCGCCAAGCCCTCCGCGACTGTTCGGGGTCGCACTCGACGGGGTGTCGCGCCGTGATCAAGGACTGGCCGAGTCCGGCCGGGTGCCGTCACCGGTCTCCAGTGTGGTGACCAGCCGGTGCAGAGCCGGTAGCGCCTGGTGCAGCGCCGCCCGGTCGGCGTCGGACAGCTCCTCCACGACGCGGGTGAGGGCCGCGGTGCTGGCCCGGTCGTAGCGCTCCAGCAGGTGGAGGGCTTCCTCCGACGCGGTGAGCAGCACAGTCCGTTGGTCGTGCTCGGGCCGGACCCGTTCCACCAGCCGTGCGGCGGACATCGCCCGGACCAGGTTGCTCACCGTGGACGGCGCCACCCGCACACGTGTGGCCGCCGCGCCGGGGCTGAGACCCTCCGGCGAGGAGGACAGGGCCCGCAGCAGTTCGATCTGTGCCTCCGGCAGGTCGGGCAGCCCCTCGGCGTTGCGGGTGGCACGCAGGACGGCACGCCGCAGCGGCCCCAGAAGTCCGCCCAGTCCCGCCGCGACGCGCGCCGCCTCCGGTGTCCCGGGTGCGCCGTGCTCACCTGTCCCGTCCGCCGCTCTGTCTGTGTTGTGCATGCCCCATTGTGGACCGCGGCGATAGAGTTTTGTAGCAAACATATTTTGTGGCAAAGTGGTGTGGAGGGCGAGGGCACCGGACCGGCCGGACCCGACGCCGGCGGGTGACCGCCAGCCGCACAGCGAGGAGCACCACCATGACCACCGTGCACGACACCCCGACGACCGTCGAGAACCCCGTCCCGCCGCAGGATCTGTCCGGCATCGTCGGGCACCGGTTCATCTACACGTACGCCAACGGCTGGCAGTACGAGATGTACGTGAAGAACGCCACGACCATCGACTACCGCATCCACTCCGGGATGGTCGGCGGCCGCTGGGTGAAGGGCCAGGAGGTCGACCTGGTGCGGCTCGCCGACGACGTCTACAAGGTGTCCTGGAACGAACCGACCGGCACCTCGGTCGTCGTCAACGTGCTGCCCCGCCTGCGGGTCCTGCACGGCACCATCTTCTTCCCGCAGTGGATCGAGCAGGACGGCAGCAAGACGGTGCTCTACCAGAACGACCATCTGGAGGAGATGCGCGCCTACCGGGACGCCGGCCCCACCTACCCGATCTATGTCGTCCCGGAGTTCGCCCGCATCACCCTGTTCGAGTACGTCGGCGAGAACGATGAGAGCGTCGTCGCGGTGGGCCCCGAGGACCTGCCCCGAGGCTTCGCCGACCGCACCAACTGAAAGGCGGCACGGGTCTCAGCGAGCGCGCGCCAGACCTCCCCGAGGCCGGACCCGGCCCAGACCTCCGGTGCGACGGGGCGCGTTCAACACCGTGGGGTACGTGGCGTGCCACGCGTTCAAGCGCCACCACCTACTGGGAAGCCCGACGCCACCTCGTCCACGCCCCTGCGCGGCCGTCCGCACGAGCCGGGGCCGGACGACCAGATCGTCCAGGCGATCATCGACGACTGCACCCGCCCCGTCAGGGGTGCGGCCGGATGAAGACCCCGACCCGCGTGTCCTGTACCCGCGCGACACCGAGGACCCGGCCGTCCCGCGCCCGGTGACCCGCAACCGCACCGCGGCCCGACGAGCGGGCCCGCCCGCCGCAGATCGGCGGCCCCCGAAGGAGAGCAGATCGGCGGCCCCCGAAGGAGAGAGGTCGGAGGCCGCCGGAGCCGCGAGCGGCAGGCGCGGACCGGTTCGTCGGCCCCTGATCCTCAGGAGGGCGGCCGAAACGAACTCAGGTCGGCCCGGGGCCGCGCTCGCCGTTCCCGTCCAGTAACGCAGAAGTGCCTGCGGGATTCAGCCCGGCTTGGGCCAGGTGGCGTCATGCCACGTCGGTCCTGAGGGCTGATCGGTCCTGGCCGCCGCGGCCCTGCGTCGGCCGTCTCCCCGTCGTCCGTCTCCCGGCGGGCCGGGCCGTCGGATGGCTCGTAGGGTGGTCATGTGGCTGGTCGCGCTCGCCGGTCGCGATGGGCGTGCCAAGGACGGCAGACCGCGATGACGGCGGACATCGACTTCACGGCCTTCTTCGAGGCCACACCGAGCCCGTATCTGGTGCTGGACGCGGACCTGGTGATCCGCTACGTCAACCCGGCCTACCGCGCGGTCACCGGCCGCAGCCGGGACGAACTGCTCGACCGCCGCTTCTTCGACGCCTTGCCGGAGAATCCCAGCGCCCCCGACGACGCACAGCACAGCCCGAGGGCGTCGATGGTGCGGGTGCTCGACACCGGGCTTTCCGACACTCTGGCCCTGCAGCGGTACGACATGTCCGACCCACGCCGCCCGGATCAGTTCGAGGAACGGTGGTGGACCGAGGTCCACACTCCGCTCCCCGGACCGGACGGCGCGGTCAAGTGGATCGTCCAGCGGGCCGAGGACGTCACCGCCTTCGTCCTTTCCCGCCGGGCAGACGGGCTCACCGGAGAGTTCAACGAGCGGGAAAAGGGCATGGCGGCCGAGCTGTACATGCGCGCCCGCGAGCTGTCCCGGCTGAACCAGGAACTGCGCCTGGCCCACGCCCGGGAACGGAAAGTCGCCCTCAAAGACACTCCCTGACCGCGACCTTGGCGGTCGGTTCGGCCACCGTGGATCGCCACGCACCTCGCGTGCCGGTGCCGTGTGCGCCCCTGAGGGGGCGCACACCTCGCTGTCATGGGAGGAGATCAGCGGCCGCCGTGTCCGCCGCCGTAGCCGCCGTGTCCGCCGCCTCCGTAGCCGCCGTGTCCGCCGCCTCCGTAGCCGCCGTGGTCGAAGCCGCCGTAGCCGCCGTGGTCGAAGCCGTAGCCGCCGTAGCCGCAGTCGTCGCCCCACCAGCCGCAGTCGTCGAAGTGGTGAGAGGACGCGTACGAGGAGAGGTGGGCCGTGGGAGTCGCTGCGGCGGTCCCGGCCGCGCCGAGCGCGCCGCCGCCGGCCAGCAGGGCGCCGACCGCGGAGACGACGATCAGCCGCTTGGTGCGCTGCATGTTCATGGGAATTGCCTGCCTTTCGAAACCTCACTCAGCACACTGAGGTGAGGGCCGCGCCGTCGGGCGTGACAGTCGCGACGCGGTCCCGGCCGTGCCGCCCGCACTGTGAAGGGCACCCCGCGCAGGGGAGAGGGGATGGCATCCGGGCTCCGGACCGGAGGTGCTTCGCAGCAGGGCACTGCCGCGCACACGAGTTTTGTCGGTGCTCCTGGCCGCCGTAAGGGCAGAAAGGCCCCACCTCACAGCCGACCGGCCCTGCGCGTCGGTCCGCGCTGGTCGCCTCCGCCCTGACCACCGGCTCGGGCGGCTCGGTCACGGCCTCAGCGGTCACCCGCACCTGCCGGCGGAGGCGCGGCACCTCAAGCTTTGTGTGACTCGCGCACGAAGCAGGCCGTAGGCCCAGGGCTTCGGATCGACAGCGGTTACTGGGTGACCGCGTTACATCGGGGGCATCCTGGGCACTGGTGGGGGCCGGGGCAGCCGAGGAGGAGGGTCCGGTCATGCGGAAGTCGTCGCAGGGCGTTACGGTCGTGGCTCTCCTGGCGGATCCGGACGCGCCGACGGAGATCGCACGGCGCATGGCCCAGGTACTTCCCGCTCGGCTTGCCCGCAAGTCGGGCCAGGGGCGGCGGTTCGACGTGGAGGTGGTCAGCGAGCCCTTCACCGCAGGGACCGAGGACCTGCCGACGTTGACGCGCCGGATCATGGACCGCAGGCGGGCGGAGCGTTGGGACATCGTCGTGGCCCTGACCGATCTTCCACTGCACTCGCACGGGCACAAGCTCGTAGTGGAGCTGAGTCATGAACACGGCTGGGCGCTGCTGTCGCTTCCGTCGCTGGGAGGCCTGCGGCTTCGCAGAAGGGCCTTGCGGGCGGTGGAGGAGACCGTGCTCAGCTTGGCGAGTCAGCAAGCCACTGGGACCGGGGGAGTTCCGCGTCACCGGTCGCTGGGACGCTTCGTCAGCCGTCTCGCACCGATTCACCCGGGCCCGATCGGTGAGGCGGAGACGGCTGATCTGCGGTATGTCGTCAGCGGGCCGCGCGGTTATCTGAGGGTGCTCGGAGGTATGGTCCGAGCCAACCAGCCGTGGCGGCTGGTGCCGGGTCTGTCGAAAGCCCTGGCGGCCGCACTCGCCACGGGAGCGATCGCCACCGTGAACTCCACCCTCTGGAGCCTGTCCGAGGCCCTGAGCCTGCCACGCCTGGTGATCGCCATGGTCGGGTCCGTCGCGCTCATGATCGGCTGGCTGATCGTGGACGCGCACCTGTGGCACCGATCAACGGACCCCTCGCCGGAAGAGAGGAAGAGGACGAGCCTCTACAACGCGTCCACGATCCTGACCGTGGGAATCGGGGTGATCGTCTGCTACGCGGGTTTGATGGTCATCAACTTGGTGTGGGCCCTGTTCATCCTCAACGACCGCCTCTTCGCCTCCGTGACACGGACCCCGCTGCACGCCACGGAATACTGGACGCTGTCCTGGTTCGTCGCTTCGATCGCAACGGTGGGCGGCGCGCTCGGATCGGGCTTCGAGAGTGACGAGGCGGTCCGGGCAGCCGCCTTCTCCAGGCGTGAACAGGATCGTCGCCACATGCGCGAGGACGACGGTGACTAGGGACTCTCGTGCGGGCCCTGCCGGGCTCGCGGGGGTGTGATGCCGCTCCACCAGGCTCTTCGAGCAGGGACCCCCGCGCGGCGTTGTCGTCGGTTGTCATGGCTCCGCCATGTCACTCTCCTCCGCCTTGCGACGCTCCCGACTGCCTGAACGGCGTGGGAAGCGCCCCCATCACCGGACCCCGCTCCCTGATCCGGCCTGGTCCAAACGGAAGACCCTGGCTGGCGACCTGCGACGGGTCTTTGGCCGACCGGGCGCGAAGAGTCGGCTGAGCGATCGGTGCGTGGTTGTTTCGCGATGTGAGCCGAGGGGGACTCGCCCAGCACGCCGCCGGAGTGCCGAAGCTCCACTTGACGGCCCGACGGCAGACACCACCGTTCCACCCGATCCGGGTGGGCGGCCCGCAGAGGCGTGCCGAAGCCACGGACTCCGTCGTGCGCTTCCGGGAGCCGGGCTCTTTGCGCCGTCTCATCATCGCAGTGTCACGGTCGTACCGCGACACCGGGAGAAGTCACCATGAAGGCAGCGGTATACGAAGGACCGCGGACGGTCGCAGTGAAGGACGTACCGGACGCGAAGATCGAGCATCCCTGCGACATCATCGTAAAGATCACCACCACCAACATCTGCGGTTCGGACCTGCACATGTACGAGGGCCGCACCTCGTTCGAGTCCGGCCGCACCCTGGGACACGAGAACATGGGCCAGGTCGTGGAGGTCGGCTCGGCCGTCCGCAAGGTCCAAGTCGGCGAGTATGTCGTCCTGCCCTTCAACATCGCCTGCGGGTTCTGCAAGCAGTGCGAGCGGGGTCTGACCAACTACTGCCTGACCATGCAACCGCAACCTGATCTCGCCGGAGCCGCCTTCGGGTTCGCCGACATGGGCCCCTACCAGGGCGGCCAGGCGGAGCTGCTGCGCGTGCCCTACGGCGACTTCAACGCGCTGCGTCTGGGCGAGGACGCCGCCGAGCGGCAGACCGACTACGTGATGCTCGCCGACATCTTCCCGACCGGCTATCACGCCACCGAGATGGCCCACGTCAAGCCGGGTGACCAGACCATCGTCTTCGGGGCCGGTCCGGTCGGGCTGATGGCGACCTACTCCGCCCTCCTCAAGGGCGCCGGCCGCGTCTGGGTGGCCGACCACCAGCCCGACCGGCTGCGCAAGGCGGAGGAGATCGGGGCCATTCCGATCAACACCGCCGAGCAGGACCCGGCGGAGGTCGTGAAGGAGGCCACCCTCGGTCTTGGTGCCGACAACGGCTGCGAATGCGTCGGCTACCAGGCCCACGACCCTGAAGGACACGAGGACGCCAGTCTCACGCTCAACGGCCTGATCGACTCGGTCAGGTTCACCGGCGACATCGGCGTGGTGGGCGTGTTCCTGCCCCAGGACCCCGGCGGCACCGAGGCGCAAGGCGAGCTGGAGGCCCAGGGCAAGGTCCCGATCGACTTCGGCATGATGTGGTTCAAGGGACAGCGCATGGGAACCGGGCAGGCTCCGGTGAAGAGGTACAACCGGGCGCTGCGGGATCTGATCGCCGGCGGGAAGGCGAAGCCGAGCTTCGTCGTTTCCCACGAGCTCAGCCTGGACGAGGCCCCCACCGCCTACGAGCACTTCGACGCCCGTGACGAGGGCTGGACCAAGGTGGTCCTGCATCCCAACGGACACGGCAACGGCCATAAGCGGTAAGAGAGTTGCCGTCCGCCGTCCGCCTGTACCCCGTCTGCCCGGACCGGTCCGGGCAGACGGGGCGACGGCCATGCCGGGGCCGGACGAGCCCTGTCCGCGGGCGCTCCGCTCGGATCCGACCCAGCGGCGGTCGCCCGCGGCCCGGCCAAGAGGCGGAACGGCGGATCCCACCTCGACTCGGACTCGACAGGCAGGGCATGAACCCGCTCCTGAAGACCCTGGCACTGCCGGCGGTGAGCTTGTCGAGCCCACGGCGTGTGTCACGGCGCCGCGACACCGGACAGTCCTCACCAGCCCACCACTCCAAGGAATGAGTACCATGGCGCACCAACTCCGCGATCGGAAGGTCGCGATCCTGGCAACCGACGGCGTCGAGCGCGTCGAGCTCGAGCAGCCACGCGGCGCCCTGCACGGTGCCGGGGCGAAGACAGACGTCCTCTCCATCCATCCCGGCGAGATCCAGGCGCGCCAGGGGGACCTGAACTCCGCAGGGACCTTCTCCGTCGACCGGCTCGTCTCGGACGCCTCCACCGACGACTACGACGCCCTGCTGCTGCCCGGCGGCACCATGAACCCCGATCAACTGCGTGTGAACCAGGACGCCGTCGGCTTCGTCAAGGCCTTCGTCGACACGGGGAAGCCCGTAGCCACGATCTGCCACGGCCCCTGGACCCTGGCGGAGGCCGACGTCGTACGCGGACGCCGGCTCACCTCGTGGCCGAGCATCCGCACGGATCTGCGTAATGCGGGAGCCGAGGTCGTCGACGAGGAGGTCGTCATCGACGGCCAGTTCACCTCGAGCCGGTCGCCCGACGACCTGCCGGCCTTCTGCGCCGCCATCGTCGAGCAGTTCGCCCAGGCCGGCAGCCCGGTCTCCGGCGCCTAGCCGGGCGACGAGACCAGGCGCTTTCCGGGCCTTTCTGCAGGAGCGGGGACTCCTCCGGCCCGGGGCTGCGGGTGCGTACCGAGCACGAGATCTCGGTGATCGTCGTTGCGCAGCTTTCCGGTTACCCAGGCCGCCGGCCTTCCTGCCGCCGCTCATCTCGTCTACCTGGCGGTGTATCTGCCCGAGGAGCGAGAGTCCCCGCTCAGCGTGCACGGTCACGGCGGCGAGGCGGCCGAGGACCTGTGCGGCACAGCGCCCGTCGTCTTCGACGACCCCCGCACCACGCTCCTCGGGGATCGGCTCCGGAGCGGTTCAGTGAAGGACGAGGTGCTGGCCGGGTGTGATGCGGTCCGGGTCGGCTCCGATGACGTCTTCGTTCCTGCGGTACAGGGTCTGCCAGGACTGGCCGTGCGCACGGCCGATGCCGGCGAGGGTGTCTCCCGGCCGCACGGTGTAGAGGCCGGTGCCGGCCTGCTCCGTCCGCTGTCCGGTCGGTGGATCGGCTGCCGGCTTCCGGCCGGCGCACGGGACGGGGGAGGCTGCGGAGGGCCGTACGGGCAAGGGGGTGAGGGGGGTGCAGACCGGGGTCGCGAGTCCGATGAGTTCCACCAGTCCCGTGCCGCCGGTGGGCGGGACGAGACGGGACCAGTTGTTGGCCAGCCAGACGTTGCCGGACTGGTCGATCTGCACCGCGGTGAGGTGCTGGAGTGCCTTGTTCCGGAAGCCTTGACGGGGTGACAGGAGGGTGCCGGTGGTGCTGCCGGGCGGGCAGACGGTCGTGTCCACGCCGCACAGCGTCCACACGCCGGGAGTACCGAAGCCGGCCACCCACACCCGGTCGGATCCGTCGACGGCCACCGACCAGGGGAGCGTCTTCTCGGGAAGCCTGTAGACACCCGCGACGGCGCCGTCGGGTGAGAGCCGGGTGATCTGGCTGTTGAC
This sequence comes from Streptomyces sp. NPDC093260, assembly GCF_040683715.1. Taxonomy (NCBI): domain Bacteria; kingdom Bacillati; phylum Actinomycetota; class Actinomycetes; order Kitasatosporales; family Streptomycetaceae; genus Streptomyces; species Streptomyces sp. NPDC093260. The sequence continues at coordinate 70,417 of NZ_JBFBEK010000008.1, read as the reverse complement.
GTAGCTGTTGAGCCAGGCGTTGTCAGCGGAGTCGATGGCGATGCCCAGGGGCCATGTGAAGGAACCGCTTTCGATGGGCGAGTTGGCCGTGGGTCTGAAGTCGGGTCCGATGACGGTGACGCTGCCACCGAACTTGCCGACGAGGGGTGCCAGGCGTGTGTTCACCAGCTGTGCGCCGCCCAGACCGGCGTTGCTGACCCACGCCCGCCCCTGGCCGTCGATCTGGACGGCGAAGGGGTGGTTGAGGCCGCCGCCGGTGACGGTGATCGCCTTGGTGGGATCGCCGTGCGGGTAGACGACCACGTTGCCTTGACCCGGTGCGGTCTCCAGCCCGTAGTTGTTCGCGATCCACACGTTGCCCCGCTGGTCGACGGCGACGCCCTGTGGATGGATGAGTCCGCCGTTCCGCCATCCCTTCGGAGGCGACAGCGGTGTGCCGGCGGCGGAATAGTGCGCGACCGAGTTGCCGCCGTAGCTGCTCATCCAGACGGAGCCGTCCGGGGCGACGGCGGCGCCCCAGTCTCCGCCCTTCATCCCACCGCCCTGGATCGGGCTGCCCAGAATCGGGCGTCCGGTGGGATCGAGCACGCTGATGTAAGGGGTGGGGTTCTGGGTGCCGGGCAGCCAGTTGTCGGAGGCCCAGACGTTGCCCTTGGCGTCGAAGGCGATGCGGCCCGGGGCGTACAGGTCGGTGTCGGTGTGGCGCAACGCCAGTATCCAGGCCGCGGGAGGTGTGGTGAGCGAGGGGGCGTAGTGGTGCGCGGTGCGTGCCAGGGCGTAGAGCTGTGCCGGAGCCAGTGTGGGGTTGCGGGCCAGGTTCGTCAGCGCCTGCGCGGTGTCCTGCGGAGCCGCGGTGCCGGGAGGTGTCGCCAGCCGCAGCAGGCTCTCGCACCGGCCGGTGTCCGCGACGCAGAGGGAGACCAGGTTGGCGAGCGTGTCGAGGGTGGCGAGGGTTTCGTTGCCTGTGCCGTTGTCGGTGCCCGTGACCGCGCCGCCGGGTCTGCCGGTGGCCGGGTCGACGAGGTTGAACGTCGTGGCGGCGGCGTTCTGCAGTCCGGGGCTCGGCCCGTCGATACCGCGCCGGCCGCTGAACTGGGCCAGGGCGTAGGCGGTGGCGACGGTGGTGAGCTCGTTGACCTGTACCCGGCTCAGCGTCCGCGCCCGGACGGCGCCACCCTCGCCGACCGCCACCACGGAGCGCAGGCGCAGCCGGCGGGCATCGGCCGACGTGGCCTCCACGTACAGCGTTCCGGCAGCGGGGGCGGCGTACGAGATCCGGAAGGCTCCGGTGGCGTCGGTCCTCGCACGGCCCAGTTCCCTGACCCCCGAGCGGGAGCCGGCGAACAGCGTCACCTGGGCCCCCCGGATCGGCTTGCCCGCGCCCGTGACGGTGCCGGACAGCGGACCGGGTGCGGCGTCTGCGGCCGCAGTGGGGGTGTGGGCGATGGCCAGGACCATGGCCGCCGCGGCTGTCGCGGTGGTGGACAGACGGAGGGAATGCCGCCGCCTCGGTCGCCCGCCGAGGGCTGCCGGCCTGCGGACGGATATGCCAGGAGAGTTCACGGTCGTCGGGCCTTTCGCTGCAGTTGCCGTCCCGCCTGCCGACGGACGACATGGGGGCGTGTCCCCGGAATGCCTTCCAGGGCCGTCCTCGACACGGACCCCCGCCTTACGGGGCGAGATGGGCCGGGTCGGAGGGCTCGTCCGACGTCGTGGCTATCCGGCCGCAGCTTCTCCGTCGCCGGGAAACGTGCGGCCGACCTCGGGCACCCTGAGAACGAACCAGCCGACCCTGACCCCGAACAGCCAGACCACGCCGAGGTACAGGTCCGGGCCGACCTGGCGCATCTCGTCTCGGACCCCGCGGGCGGCGAGGGAGATCCTGGAGTAGTCGATGACGATGCACTCCTGCTCGTCGACCAGACTCGGCCCCTTGTAGACCTGGGCGAGGAGGGCGAGCACGTCGAACGAGGTCATCCGGTTGCTCAGATGTCCGTCAGGAGAGAAGACCTTGCCCCGCCAGAGGGCCGAGCGCACCAGCCAGGCCAACGGACGGGCGAGACCGCTGCCTCCCCAGCGGATGACGCCGGTGCCCTCCAGCGGCCCCTTCGGGATGTCACCGGCCCGACTCCTGCCGAACAGCTCCATGAGGCCGTCGTCACCGGCATCCAGAAGATCACTCTCGGTAAGCGCCACATCGCCCTCCTGGCCATCGGGGAAACCGATCTCCGTCTGCCGCACTCCGGTCGCCCGGGTCGTGTGTCGAGCCGTCACGTGACCGCGCGCGCCGCGGACCGCGGGTCCGGCGGAGGTACGGGGCGGGGCCAGGACAGTGCGACGGCCCCGATACGGCCCGTACGGTCGGTTCTGCCAATGAGCTTGGACCCGGTCTGCCGCGCACCACCACCACAGTTAGGCCGATGGGGTCCCGTGGCGGCGCACGCCAGAGCGGGAGCGCATCACGTCGGGCCCGGGAGCGAAGCACCTGCTCGCGTCAGCCGGAAAGGCCGCTGCCGCCCCCGTGTCTCACCGTCGATGAGCGCGTCGAGGAACGGCGGGGACGTGGCGGTCGCCGAGCCTGCGGCGAGGAGGGCTCCTGCCACCGACGCGCCGGTCAGGGCGGCGGGCGGTCAGGGCGCCTGCTCGTCCGTGAGATCTCCCCGCCTCATGAAGCCTGGTCATCCACGGGCCGAGATCCGCTTCCGACACACGGCCAGCCGTGCGGTGACCTGAAACGATCACCGGCGTGAGTGCTCGGTGCCCAACGCCGGACCGCGTGGACCATGATGAGGAGATGACTGCCGGCTCACGCGCTCATTCGTTCAACTCGGCGGCCGTTCAGTACGAGGCGAGCCGCCCGTCGTATCCGTCCGCGCTTTTCGACGCCGTCGAGGAGTCCCTGGGCCGTTCGCTGGTCGGTCTCCGCGTCGCGGACGTCGGTGCGGGCACGGGAATCGCGACCAGGCTCCTGCGTGAGCGGGGTGCCGACGTGATCGCCGTCGAACCCGGTGACGCGATGGCCGTCGAGTTCCGTCGGGTACTCCCTGACGTGCCGGTCGTCCGGGGGGACGGCAACGCCCTGCCGCTCGCCGATTCCTCGCACGGCCTCGTCACGTACGCGCAGTCATGGCAGTGGACCGACACCAGCCGTTCCGTCCCGGAGGCACTGCGTGTTCTGTGCCCGGATGGCGCGCTGGCGATCTGGTGGAACACCACCGCCTTCGACGTGCCGTGGATCCGTGCCCAGCACGAGCGCATCGCGCACCATTGCGGCCTTCCGGCGCGTTCTGCGCGTCCCGACGGCGATGAGGCGATCCGGCTTGCGGGGCTGAGCGGCTTGCGGGTCACGCGCCGACAGATCCGCTGGCAGCGCACAGTCTCCCTCGACACACACCTCGCCAATATCAGCAGTCGCTCGGCGTTCCTCGTGCTCGGCCAGGCCGCGAACCGTGCCTTTCTCGCCGAGGAGCGCAGGCGACTGAGGGAGGCTTTCCCCGCTGAGGCGGTGGAAGAGGTCTACGTCGTCGATCTACTGGTGGCCGCTCGCTGATGCGGCACCGCTGCGAGGAGACCCCGGTCCGCCACTGACTCGCGACGAGGCGTTCCACCTCAGCCACCGGCCCGCGCTCGTGGGCGAGGACCCCAAGACGCACGGGCCGCTGTTCCCCGGCCCCCTGACGACCTGCGCCACGTCCGGCCGTCGTCCGACCGGCAGGCGGCGGTCGCGGAGGCCGGCACCGTCCCCGTCGGGCCGTCCCGCGGTCAGACCGGGCGGGGACCGGCGTCGGCGACCCGGAACACCGGCCAGCCGATCTCGGTGCGCCACCGGTCGGCGGCCCCGGTGTCGCGCGGGCCCACGAGGTAGGTCTCGCGAACCGGCCCCGCCACGGCGAGGGCGTGGTCGGCGACCCACCTGCCCAGCTCGCCGTAGGTGACGTCGATGGTGTCGTGGGTCCCCGGGTGCACGGTGACCGCCAGTTCCGCGGGCGGCAGCTCGGTGCCGTGCACGCGCCCCAGGTCCGGCACGGGGGCGGCGACCGGGACGTACACGAGCACGTCCCCGCGGCCCTCGCTGAACAGCGCGTTGTCGTAGAGGCCGCCCGGGGGGCCCGCGGGCGCGTCGACGACGGCGTCGAGCTCGGCCATGGCGCCCGCGTACCAGGGCAGCACCTCCTCGTGCGTGACCGTGCCCCGCACCGCGGCCACGCGCCGCGCGGGCGTGTGGCGCAGCTCGACGGCGACACCGGCCGGCTCGGGGCGCAGCAGCCGTTGCAGCGACGCGACGGCCGCCTGGGTCCGTGACAGCTGGTCCTGGAGCCGCTGCAGGTGTTCGCCCACCAGGTGCGCCCGCACGGCGGGGTCCGGGGTGAGCAGGATCCGCCGGACGTCGGCGAGCGGTACGTCGAGTTCCCGTAGCCGGGAGATGACCTGCGCGGTGGGGATCTGGCCGGGGTCGTAGTACCGGTAGCCGCTCGACGGGTCCACGTGCGCGGGCTCCAGCAGCCCGGCCTCGTGGTAGCGGCGCAGCGTACGGATGCTCAGGTGGGTCAGCTGGGAGAACTCGCCGATCGTCAGCACGGATCCCACTGTGCACCCTCCCGCGGGGGGAGAGTGCAGCGCTTGACCCGTGTGTCGCGGGAGGCGGCACGCTCGCCCCCATGACCAGTACCACCTCCTTTCTCCCCGATCTCACGGGGCGCCTCGCCGTCGTCACGGGCGCCGGGCGGGGCACCGGTGCCGCGATCGCGGCACGCCTGCGCGCGGCCGGCGCCACCGTGCTCGCGACGGCGCGTACCGCGCCCGCGGACGCGGCCCCGGACCCCCTGTTCGTCACGGCCGACCTGACCACGCCGGAAGGCGTCGGCACCGTCGTCTCTGCGGTGCGCGGCCGGCTCGGCACTCCGCATGTCGTCGTGCACACGCTCGGCGGCTCCCACGCGCCGGCCGGCGGGTTCGCCGCCCTCACCGACGCGCACTGGCAGGACGAGCTCGCCCTCAACCTGCTGGCCGCCGTCCGCCTGGACCGTGCGCTGCTGCCGGCGATGCGCGGCGCGGGCCGGGGCGCGGTCGTCCACGTCTCCTCCATCCAGCGGCGTCTGCCCCTGCCCGACGCCACGCTCGGCTACGCCGCCGCGAAGGCCGCGTTGACCACGTACAGCAAGGGCCTCGCCCGCGAACTGGCGCCGCACGGCGTACGGGTCAACGTGGTCTCCCCGGGCGCCATCGCGACGGAGGGCACCACGGCCCTGGTCGGCCGCATCGCCGACGCGCAGGGCATCGACCGGGCCGCTGCCTGGGAGCAGGTGCTGGCCTCGCTCGGAGGCATCCCCCTCGGCCGCCCCGCACACCCCGAGGAGGTGGCCGAACTGGTCGCCTTCCTCGTCTCCGACCGCGCCGCCGCGATCACGGGCGCCGAGCACACCATCGACAGCGGCACGGTCCCCACCGTCTGACCCACCACCGTCCGACCCGCCTCGCACCCGAGGAGAGAACCCGCATGACCCCGAACGGCTTCCCCGACCTGCCCGTCCGCGTCCGGACGTACCTCGACGCCCACGCCCGCCACGACGTGCCCACGGCGGCCGACTGCTTCGCACCCGCCGCCGCGGTCGTCGACGACGGCCGCACCCACCGCGGCCGTGTCGAGGTCCGGGCCTGGCTGGACCGGACCTCGACCGAGTACAGCTATACGACCACCCCGCTCACCGCCGTCCCGCACGACGACCGGCACTGGACGGTGACCCAGCGCCTCGAAGGCGACTTCCCCGGCGGCACCGTCGACCTCGCCCACGCCTTCACGCTCGACGACGACGGACGCATCACCGGACTCACCATCACCCCGTGCATGTGAACGTCCCGCGGGGGCCGGGGGCAGCGGGGCGTGATCGTCCGACCGGGTGACTTCCGTGTTCACGCGGCGCCGCAAGAAGGGGGGTGAGCAACCCCTGTTGATCCTGTCGACCGACCGGCGGCAGGGCCGTTGCGAGGACGTACGCGGCTCTGGACATGCCGGCGACAGACGCAGGTACCCGTGCGCGCCGCCGCGCCCTCAGCCCCCCGCCTTCGGGTGGCACCCCGCCCGGCGAGCCCGCTACCGCGCAGGGCGCATCTCGGCCGCCGGGTTCTCGTCCGGGTGCCGAGCCGCCTCCCGCCGGTCCAGCGACGTCAGTACGGGAGCCGTCATCACCGTGGTGACCAGGGCGACGACGACCAGGACGCCGAAGAGGGCCGGCGAGGCGATGCCCGCGTTGAGGCCGACGTTGATGGCGATGAGCTGCATCAGCCCGCGCGCGTTCATCAGCGCGCCCACCCGCAGGGCGATCTCCGGCGGCTCGCCCAGCATCCGCGCCGCCGCCCAGCAGGCGCCGAACTTGCCGATGATCGCCACCGCCACACAGGCGACGGTGAACAGGATCACACCGCTGCCGGACAGCAGCGTGAAGTCCGTGTTCAGCCCCGAGTAGGTGAAGAACAGGGGCAGGAACACGATGCGGCTGATCGGTGCGATGGCCGTCACGGCGCGGGTCGCCACCGGGTCGCGGGGGAAGACCACGCCGAGGCTGAAGGCGCCGAACACGGCGTACAGGCCGATGCGGTCGGTGTACCAGGCGGCGAGGAACAGCAGGAGCACGGTGACCAGGAGCATGTGCTCCTCGGTGAGCCGTCGCGCCCGTTCCAGGGCCCTGGCCCGGACGCGGAGGAAGGCGCCGAGGAACACGGCGAGCCCGGCCGCGCCGCCCACGGCCAGCAGGAACGTGTCGGCGTTGCCGCCCGCCATGCTCAGCACCATCGCCAGCAGCACCCATGCCACGGCGTCGTCCAGCGCACCGGAGGCCAGCGCGACCGAGCCGAAGCGGGTGTCGGTCAGGCCGCGTTCGGTGATGATCCGGGCCAGCATGGGGAACGCGGTGATGGCCACGGTGACCCCGACGAACAGTGCGCCCACCGTGGGCGAGACACCGTCCGGGTAGAGGTCCACCGTCCCGTGCGCCGCCCAGGCCAGCCCGGAGCCGAGCAGAAGGGGCACCACGACGCCCGCCGCCGAGACGGGCACCGCCGTGCGGCCCACCGACCGAAGCCGGTCGGTCCGGAACTCGTAGCCGGACAGGAACATGAAGACGACGAGACCGACCTGCCCGGCCACGTACAGCACGGGCCGCATCTCGTCCGGGAACAGGGACTTCTCCAGGCCGGGGGAGAGCAGGCCGAGAACGGACGGCCCGAGGGCCACCCCGGCGACCATCTCCCCGACCACGGGCGGCTGGCCGAGGCGGCGCAGGAGCAGACTGACGAGACGGCAGACGCTGAGGATGACGGCCACGGCCAGGAAGAACGCCGGGCCCATCTCGGTGGTGGACAACGATGACTCCTGGGGGAGGAGACCCATGGAGTCCCGTGCGGGCCCGTGCGGAGCCGGGGACGTCCACGAGGGTCTGCGGGGATGACGGCTTCACGTCCTTTGGCCCGGGTACGGGCAGGCCGTAACGCCGTGCTCCCGTCCCGCCCCGGCGCCCGGCGCACCGCCGGCGCCCAGCGGGCGGCCTTCGGTGTCGTACCGGGCGAAGTACGTCGTGGCGGGCTTGGTACGCCGGGCGTCCAGCACCATCCAGGTGCCGAGGACCAGTTGCAGCAGGCTGCGTCCGACGTCCTCGGCCCGGTCGCGAACGGCCAGCGCCGTGCGCAGCGCGACCCTGGTGGCCCGGGAGACGGGCCGCTCGCGGGGCAGCAGCAGACAGGGAGCGCGGTGGGGGATGGAACGGGTGTGCCCGACCGGTGAGTCGAGCACGTAGCGGGCCAGCACCTCCCGGGTCGCGGCGCGCATCACGACCGGTGCGAGGCGCCAGGCGGGACAGGGCCGGTTGGCGGCGACGCCGAAGGGGATGTGGTGGGCGTTCTTCGCGGACCGCGTCGCCCAGCGTTCCGGATCGAAGCGCTCGGGATCGGTGTGACCGGTGGCGTGGTAGTCGGGGTAGCTGAAGGTGAGGACGGAGCCCGCCGGGATCGTGGGCAGGCCGTCGAGCGCGATGTCGGCGGTGGTGATGCGATGCGCCACCCCGAACAGCGGGAACAGCCGGAACGTCTCGTTCATGACGTACGACAGATAGCGGTCGTCGTCTGGCGTGTCCGCCGCCCTCCGCTGCACGTCCGGGTGCTGGGCCAGGGCCAGCAGGAGATGGGCCATCGCCTCGGACATCTGGACCACGGCGGTGTTGAAGAAGGTGCCTTGCAGATAGAACGCCTGCTGGCGGGGGGTCAGACCGCCGGGCAGCTCGTGGGGCACATCACCGGCGGCCAGCCGGCGCAGCAGATAGCGGGTCAGCCGGTTCCTGCGGCGCATGTGGCGCAGCCGGATGCACTTGAGGGCGTCGACCACGTCGGTGGCGTTGCCGACGATCAGCCGCCGGGCCTCGGCCGGGCAGGGCTCTCGGAAGACCAGTTCGTAGAAGAACTCGGCCCACACCGGCATCATCAGGTCACGCAGCCGCACGGACCGGGTCCGACCGGTGTCCGCCGTCTCCAGGATGCGCCGGGTCGCCCTCGCCGCGGCGGCGTACAGCTCGGCCGACGGGCCGGAGAGGATGGCGAGCGTCCGCCGGGCCACCTCGTCGTAGCGGGGACCGGCCTCCAGATGCTCCTGGTGGACGTCGGCGCCGGGCGCGAGCCAGTACCAGAACAGGTCGGACAGTGCCGCGCCCCTGCTGCGGCCCCCGGCGGCGGGGTGGCCGTAGACCTCCTGGAAGCGGTCGGCGCCGAAGACGGCGCTGGGCAGCGGTATGCCCTCGTCGCCGTTGACACGGGCGAAGACCTTCATCCTCAGGGCGACGACCCGGCCGGGCAGCCAGGCGGGCAGGGACAGCAGCAGTGCGCCGCCCAGCGCCGTCGCCGCCGTCGTCCTCCGGTTCACCATGTGCGTTCTCCTTCCGGCCGGTGACGCGGGAACCCGCGTGTGACGACTTGGTCGGCCGTGAGGTCCCCTGGCCGGTGCCCGCCACAGAGGGCGAGCACCTGGGCGAAGTCCGCGCGCAGCGCGCTCAGCAGTTCCCTCACCCCGTCCTCACCGGCCGTCGCCAGCGCCCACAGCACCGGCCGCCCCACGCCGGCGGCGACCGCTCCCAGGGCCAGGGCGAGCGCGATGTCGGTGCCGCGGCGCACCCCGCCGTCCATGAGGACCGGTATCCGTCCCGCGACGGCCTCGGCGACGGCCGGCAGCGCCTCGACCGCCGCCGGAGCGGCGTCGAGCTGCCGTCCCCCGTGGTTGGACACGAGCAGCGCGTCCACGCCCTGCTCGACCGCCGTTTGCGCGTCCGCCGGATGCAGCACGCCCTTGAGGACGAGGGGCAGGTCGGTCAGGTCGCGCAGCCGCCGCAGATCGTCCCAGCCCGCCGGCCACATGGCGATGTCGAGGGTGCCGCCGGGCGCGGCGCCGGGCAGGTCCCGCATGTTCTCGGCCGCGAGACCGGGCGGCAGGTCGTGGAAGCCGTTGCGCAGGTCCCGGGTGCGGCTTCCGAACACGGGGGAGTCGACGGTGACCACGAGGGCGGAGCAGCCGGCCCGCTCGGCCCGGCGCACGAGTTCGGCGGTGACCTCGTGTTCCGGCTGGAGGTACAGCTGGAACCAGACGACGGCCTCCGGGTCCCTCGTGCGGGCCGCCGCGACGACGTCCGCGACGGCGATGGTGGCGGCCATGCCGGTGACCAGCGGGGTGCCGGCCGCGGCGGCTGCACGCGCGGTGGCCAGTTCGCCGTCGGGATGCGCGAGACGGTGGAAGGCGGTCGGCGAGACGAAGAGCGGCGCCGGCCACTCCCGGTCCAGCACACCCACGCGCGTGCCGGGGCCGGGGCCGCCGCGCAGCACCCGGGGGAGCAGGGCCAGCCGGGCGAAGGCGTCCTCGTTCTCCCGCAGTGCCGTCTCCTCGCCCGCCCCGCCGGCGATGAAGTCGTAGTGCTCCGGCCGCAGTTCCGCGCGGGCCCGGAGTGCCAGTGCGGCCGGATCGTACGCCGGGCCCGTCCGCGGGCCGGTCACGGCCTGGGCGCGGCGGCTGCTCCGCCGGCCGGGAGACCCTCCCCGGCGGAGAGCCGGGAGGCGAGGAAGGAGCCGAGCGGGCCGACGTGGACGTCGGGGTCGTCCCACTCGTTCTCCAGGTTCTCCGTGAGGTGGTGTTCCGCGACCGGCTTGCCGGTGCCGTCCGGCAGGAACTGCCGTACCACCGGGTGGAGATAGCGTGCGTCGAGGCCACCGGTGTCCCGCTGGGGTGTCCTTGTGACGGTGACGTCGAAGGGGTCGACCTGGTCGTGGTCGGCGCCGTACTCCAGGGTGACGGCGAAGTAGCCGGCCAGGGCCCCGAACTCGCCCCGGGCGGCGGCCTCGTGCAGATGCGCCACCGGGACCTCCTCGCAGTACCGGGTCCCGCCGTCGGTGCCGAGCAGCACCGCGTCGCCGAGGAACCCGAACAGCTGCCACAGGGCGGAGGTGCGGTTGACCCGCGTGATGATCGCGTCGCTCACCGCATCCGCGGTGGCGGGCAGGTCGGCGTGCGGCCAGTCCCGGTCGTGGTACCGGCGTTCGAGTATGCGGCTGAGCGCCTTCGCCCCGTACCGGAAGCCGTGGATGAAACCACTGGTGGACTTCTTGAAGTCGAGGGACTGGGTGATCGTCCCGGCGAAATACAGGCCGGGTACGTTCACGGATTCCCACGCGCTGGTGAGCAGCGGGAATCGGTCCTTGACGACGAGATCGGGACGGCAGTCGTCGTCGAATATCGAGGCGTCGAAGCGGAATCCGGTGGCCAGGATCACCCGGTCGTACGGGATGTCTTTCACCACTTCCTCGACGCGTGCGAATCTGACGCTCACCAGATAAGTGCCGTCCGGCTGCCGTGCTATGCGCAGGATGTCGCCGTCCAGTACGGCGTTCTGTGACTTGAGCTGATAGGTGTCGAGGAAGTTGTTGTTGACCGCGCGGAGATGTCCGACGAAGTGAGTCCGCCAGGCGAGTTTGAGGGAGCCGGGTCCGGCGACGTGGATGACGGCGGCGGTCTCGATGAGATTGTCGGCGGTCTCGAAAGCGGAATTGCCGCGCCCGATGACGAGGACGCGCTGGTCGGTGAAGGCCGCGGGGTCGACGGTCACCGTGTCGTAGCGTTCGGCCTCCTCGACGCCCTCGATGTCCGGCACGTACGGCCGGGAGACCCCCGTGGCGACGAGGATCCGGCGCGCGCGGATAACGTTGCCATTCTGGTCCGTCGCCGTGAAGAGGCCGTCCGTGGGCCGGGTGACGCGGGTGATCCGGCTGTCGAGGCGGAGGCGCAGTCCCTGGGTCCGCGCGAAGTCCGCCAGGTAGCGGACCATGTCGTCGGCCGGCGGGAAGTAGCGCGGGGAGTAGGCGGTGAAGAGCGGTCCGTCGTCCGAGAGGAGGGAGTTCCAGTCAACGCGCAGACGCAGTTCCGGATCGCTCCAGCCGGTGTGCACCTTGTTGGACGAGATAAGCGTTCTGTGTCGGGGGAAACGCGTGAAGAAGGCTCCTGGAGCGTCGCTCTGCTCCACGATGAGGTAATCTCGGCCGTTCTTTTCCAGGAAGTAGCCGGCCTGGAGGCCCGCGGGGCCGCCGCCGATGACGAGATAGTCAACCTGCGTTAAAGCGGACATGGATTCGTCCTGCCTTCCGTGGGGGCGGAAAGGACCTTACTTGATGGTTAAAGCACTGAGCCAGACCGCCTCGGTGTGACGTAGGTCACTTGCTCCTCCGGTCGGTGAATTTCTTCCCTCGATTAACGTGGGGCGTGTTTGACGGTCCGAGTGAGCCCATTCGCCGTTCGGCATGGTCGCTTTCCAGACATTCACGCCGTCTTTATGTCGGCTGCTTCCGGTCCAGAATGGAGACCAAGTGGACGAAAAGCCCGGGACCCTCTTTCCGCAGGCGTTCGTCGAAGCCTTCCGTGACGCCCCCGACCTGCCCGCCTTCGAGCACGGGGCACGCACGGTCACCCGGGGGGAGGTGCTCGAGCTGACCGCCGGCTTCGTCCGGGGGCTGCGCGCCGCCGGCCTGGCCCCGGGAGCCCGCCTGGCCCTCGACACCGGCGTCACACCGGAGGCGTTCGCGGTGCGCGTCGCGGCCCACCTCGTCGGCTGCCAGGTGGTCGGACTGCGCCCCGGACTGACCCGTGAGCACCTGCGCGACATCCTCGCCCGGGACATCGAGGCGGTGGTGACGGACGACGCCGCGAGCCGCCCCGAACTGACTGCTGCCGCGGGGCGGTCACGACTCCTGGAGACCGGCGGCGCGCTGCGGCCCCCGAAGGGCTTCACCGCCGCACCCGGCGACCTCACTCCCCGCGGCGACCGCGACGGCGTCGGCGTCATCCACCTCACCAGCGGCAGCACCGGCCGGCCCAAGGGCACGATGGTGACCTACGGGGCCCTCTCGGAGCACTGGGCCCTTCAGCCCGCCCGCTGGACCGACCGCGTCCGGCGCCTCGCGGCGCGCTACGAACGGTTCCTGCTCTTCGGCACCCTCACCAGTGCCGTCATGTTCGAGCACCTGGGCCTCGCCCTGCTGGCCGGGGGCACCGCCGTCGTACCGCACCGGCCTCTGGTCTTCCCCGACGTCTTCGCCGACCTGCGCGTCACCGCCTGCATGACCACGGTGCCACGCCTGTACGGCATCCTCGACGCGGTGCGCGACACCGGCGCGGACACCAGCAGTCTGCGCGCCCTGGTCGTGGCCGGATCCCCTCTTGCCCCGCACCGGCTGACCGAGGCGGCCGAACTGCTCGGGCCGGTGGCCCACCACGCCTACGGACAGACCGAGACGGGCATGCTCACCCTCCTCGAACCCGAGGAACTCGCCGCCGACCCCCGCCTCGCCGACACGGTGGGACGCCCCCTCGACACGGTCCAGATGACCGTGCGCGACGAGGACGGCCGCGACCTCCCGCCGGGCGGCACGGGCGAGGTGTGGGTGCGGGCGGCGGACGCGTTCAGCGGCTACTGGGAGGACCCGCGGGAGACCTCGGACGTCCTGCGCGACGGCTGGGTCCGCACCCGGGACCTCGGCCGGCTGGACGCGGGCGGCCACCTCCGGCTGACCGGACGCGCGCGCGACGTCGTCATCGTCAACGCCGTCGTGCACTACGCGGGCCCCATCGAGCGCCTCCTCGCCTCCCACCCCGACGTGGACCAGGCATACGTCGTCGGGATCCCGGACGAGCGGACGGGCGAGGCCATCCACGCCTTCGTGGTCCCGCAACCGGGCCGCGCACCGCAGGAGGAGGCGCTGCTCGAACTGGTGGCACGGGTCCTGGGCGACGCCAGCGTCCCGGCAGGCGTCAGCACCCTCACCGACGTCCCCGTCGCGGCGAGCGGCAAGCCCGACAAGGCCGCCCTGCGCGCCCTGCTGACACGCCCCTGAGCGGTCCGGCGCGCCGACCCTGCTCCTCGCCCGGGCGGTCGTCCCGGGGCGCGGGCCGCCGGCCGGGGACGCATCGTCAACACCGGCTCGGCCATCACCCTGACCCAGAACCGCGATGTGGCGTCCCCGGCCAGCAAGGACACCGTGCACGCGCTGACCCGCCCGAGCGCCGAGGAGGCGATCGCCCGGATGACGGCCGTGCAGCCATCAAACGGGCGTCGGTTCGGCCGACCTCGGCAACGCCCTCGCCTTCCTGGTCTCCGACGACGCCGACCTCGTCGCCGGCCGGATCCCGCAGGTGGACGGCAGGGTGACCCGCACCGGAGCCCGACCCCGTTCGCCACCGCAGCCGACCAGCCCACCTGTTCACCCGAACAGGTGGTTTGGCGAGCTTCGACGGCCTGCCCCCACCCAGACGCAGTGTGCTGGAGCGCGCAGGCACGTCCGGGCCGCGGAACGCCCGGGCCGGGGACCACCCCCGGCCGCCACGGTGACGGAGCCTGGTTCCAGAACTGGGGGACGACCGGTATGACCTCTTCTCAGGCCGACGGCCGGGGGCTGGACGAGCAGGCGGTCCTGCTCGTGGCGGGCCTGGCGGACCTGGCCGTCAGCACCGTGAGTTCGGCCCTCGGCACGGCACGGCAGCTGCTGCGCCGGTCCGACGGGCCCGACCTCGCACGCGACGCCCACCAGGATCTGCTGGCCCGCGGCCGTATCGCCCTGGACCGCTACGCCGCCGCACCGCCCGCCCACCTGGAGGTGCTGGCCCGGCACGCGGCGACACGCCGGACGGCGCCCGGCGGCGATGTCTGAGCGCTTCGACACCGCCGCGTTCAAGGCCCGTGTCGACACCGTCCTGCACGAGTTCCTCGCCGAGGAGGCCGAGCGGCTCCGCGCGATCGACGACGCGCTCGCGCCGGTCGCCGGGCAACTGCGGGCGGCGGCGGAGCACGGCAAGCGGCTGCGGGCGGCGTTCTGCTACTGGGGTTGGCGCGCGGCCGGCCAGCCCGACAGCGCTTCCCTCGTACGCGCGGCGGCCTCCATGGAACTGGTCCACGCCGCCGCGGTCGTCCATGACGACCTCATCGACGACAGCCCGCTGCGCCATGAACTGCCCACCGCTCACGTGGCGTTGCGGTCCGTGGTCACCGGCCGGCCGGGTGCCCGGGGCGCCGCCCGCGCACTGGCCATGCTGGTCGGCGACCACCTGATGGCACTGGCGGGGCAGTTGTTCGCCACCAGCGGTCTGCCCGCCGCCTACCTCACCCGCGCGCGCCCGGTGTGGGGCGACCTGGCGAGGGAGTTGATCGCCGGCGAGTGCCTGGAGATCCTCCACACCGGCGGAGAACCCGACCCGCTCGTGTCGCTCAAGGTGGTGCGCTACAAGACCGCGAAGTACACGGTCGAGCACCCGCTGCTCATCGGCGCGCTGCTCGCCGGTGCCGCCGCCCGGCTGCGGGCCGGTCTGTCCGCGTACGGGCTGCCGCTGGGCGAGGCGTTCCAGCTGCGTGACGACCTGTTGGGCCTGTTCGGGGACCCCGGACGCACGGGCAAGGCGAGCCTGGACGACCTCCGCGGCCGGCGGCCCACCGCGCTGCTGGCCGTGACCTGGCGGGCCGCCCCGCCCGACCAGCGCCAGCGCCTCGCCGGCGTGCTGGGCCGCCGGGACCTCACCGCCGAGGATCTGCGCGAGGTGCGCGAGCTGATGACCGCCCTCAAGGCCCCCGACCAGATGGAGGACATGATCGCCTCCCGGGTGCGGGAAGCCGTCGGCAGCCTGGACGCCCTCGATCTGCCGGAGCCGGCCCGCCGGGCCCTGACCGAGCTCGCCGGCTCGGCCACCGACCGTCATCACTGACCAGATCACCCTCGCCCGCCCGACCGCCCGCACCGGCCCGACCACCCACACTGATCCGCCCCTGCCCACGACGGCTGACCCTCGTAGCCGAGCGGCTCACCGGAAGGACTGCCGACATGACCTGCACCGATGCCTCCATGGACGCCCTGCGCCAGTCGGGGGACGAACTCGCCGACGCGGTGGTGGCCGCCTTGTTCGAACGGGGCGAGGTGGGCACGTTCAACACCCTGATGCGCTACGTCTCCACCGCCGGCGCCCCGCTCCCCGACGGGCTGCCCGACGTCGCCCGCGAGTACCTGCGGGCCACCGCCGTGCCGCCGGCCTGGGTGGACTGGGGGGAGATGGAGAGGGCCCGGCTGTTCTTCATCGACAACAACGTGCACATCTCCACCGCGCTGGCGTTCGCCTCCATGCCCGCCTGCTACGTCGTCCCCCACGTCGCGAAACTGCTGTCGGCCACCCACGGGCTGGACTACCCGTCCAGGCGGATGGCGGAGACCGGCCAGTTCACCGTCTACCTCATGCAGCCCGATGCCTTCGAGGCGGGCGGGAAGTTCGTCCCGGCCGCGCAGAAGGTACGCCTGCTGCATGCCTCCATCCGTCATCACCTCAGGCGGGAGGGCCGCTGGGACGTCGAGGCACTCGGCGCGCCGATCTGCCAGGAGGACATGATCGGCGGACAGATGTTCTTCTCCCTGCTCGTCCTGGACAGCCTGCACCGCCTGGGCGTCCACATGAGCGTCGAAGGGGCGGAGGCCTACTACTACGCCTGGCGCGTCGTCGGCGCGATGCTCGGCGTCGACCAGGACGCCGTTCCCAGGACGCTGGACGAGGCGCGGCAGTTCCTCGACCTGTACATGACCCGCCACATGGGCCCCTCACCCGAAGGCGCCCACCTGACCCGACAGCTGATCGACCTGTACGAGGAGGTCGTCCCCGGCACCTTCTTCGACCCGGTCGTCTCCGCCCTGATCCGCTACCTGACCGGCGACACCTGCGCGGACTGGCTCCAGGTGCCGCGCACCGCCTGGGACAGCGTGGTCAAGGCCGCCCCCAGCCTGCTCGGCGTGCTGGAGGCCATCGAGGACCGGTCCCCGCTGGGGGCCTGGGCCCTGGACCGCCTCGGCCACCTCACCACCATCTTCGAACTGTCGTCCCTCACCCGCGGCCGCGTCATGCACTACGCCATCCCCGAGCAGTTGAAGAAGGACTTCGGCGTCACCGGCACCGTGCCGCGCGCCCGCCGCTGGACACCGCCCGCGCCGACGGTCGCGCCCTGACGGTCAGCACGGACACCTCGGTCGCCGGTGCGGCCGGTCTCCGGCGTCCCCGAACCGGTGAGCGACGCAAACACACGACGGCAAGGCCGAGTTGGCCGCCATCGGCGTCGGCACGGAAGACCGCAGCACCAGGGGCCGTCTGTCGCTCGTCCGGCTTGGACACCCTCGAGCTGTGCGGGAGGCCCCGCCGTCCTGCCCGATCGGCCAGGAGACCACCCGACCGAGTCGACGACCTCGAACTCGCGCTCACCGGAATCGACACGGCAACGACTTCCAACGCCCTACAAGCCGGCCGATCACTCGGCTAGTGTCGTGTTCCCCTGCGAAGGCAGGGGCCGGTGGCAAGGAGAGGGAGTCCGTGGCTGTGCTTGCTCGCGTGCCTTTGGACGACGGCGGGTCCGTGCTGGTGGAGAGCCCGCCGGGCGTCGACGGCGGCGGGCCGGTGAAGGCCGGCCGGATCGGTGACACCATCCACGATCTGCCGACGAGTCTGCAAAGGGCCCTCGGCCCGGTCACCCAGGCCGCGCGGGCGGCGCTGGAGCAGCTGCGCAGGGCCGGGCCCACCGAGATCGAGGTGGAGTTCGGGGTCGATCTGTCGTGCCAGGCCGGAGCCGTGATCACCAAGGGTGAGGCCGCGTGTCACCTGAAGGTCAGGGCGACGTGGCGGCGCGGTGAGCCGGGCACCGACGAAGAAGGCTGAGCCGTGGGCGCCGGCTCGTCGGTGACCGGCGGCCGCTTGGCCGCCGCCGTCGCGCAGATCCTCGGCCCGGCGGGCACGGTGGCCGGAGCGGGCTTCCTCGCTGCGGACGGCATCCTGGTCACCTGTGCCCACGTGATCACCGCGGCCGGAGCGGGCCCGGGCGGCACGGTGCGCCTCGCCTTCCCGCAGGCGCCCGGCGCTCCGACGGCCCAGGGCCGGGTGCTCAGCGAGCCGTGGCGGGCCCCGGCCGCCGATGACGTCGCCGTGCTGCGCCTCGAAGCGGGGGACTCGTGGCCGGATCCGCTGCCGCTGGGCTCCGCGGCGGGCTGCCACGGGCACCGGGTGCGTTCGTTCGGTTTCCCGACCCAGGCGCCGGCCGGTGGTCATCACGGCTACGGCACGGGGGGCCATCTGATCGAGCGCGGCACCGACGAGGGCGGCCCGCTGCTCCAGCTGACCGACGCCAACGACCTGACGACGGGCTTCAGCGGCGCGCCGGTGCTCGACGAGCAGACCGGCAGGGTCATCGGCATGGTCACCGCCATCACCGCCCCCGACGCCCATCTGCGCGGGTCCGGCGTCGCGTATGCCACCCCGACCGAGGTGCTGCGCAATGCGTGGCCGGATGTGGCCGTGCGCGAGGACGAACGCCCCTATCGGCGGGCGCTGGAACCGTTCACCGCCGAACACGCCGCTTGGTTCCACGGCCGGGACGCCGCAGTCGAGCGGGTGCTGGAGGCGCTGGCCGCGCAGCGCCGCGCGGCGCTGCTGGGGCCGTCCGGCGCGGGCAAGACCTCCCTCGTGCAGGCCGGCGTGCTGCCGGCCCTGGCGGCGGGCCGTCTGCCGGGAAGCGACCGATGGCTGCCTGTCCTGGTGCGCCCGGGGCAGGACCTGACGGCCGAGCTGGAACGGGCCGGCCTGTCCGGCTCGGCCGATGACGGGCTCGCCGGCGCGGTGGAGCGTCTGCTCGCCGCCGAGCCCCGCCACCGCCGTGTCCTGCTGGTCGTCGACCAGTTCGAGGAACTCCTCACGCACGAGACGGCCGCGGGGCCCGCCGCCGGCCGCTCGCTGACGGCCCTTCGTCAGCTCACCGACGCGCTCACCTCCTCCGCCCCGCTGAGTGTGCTGCTGGTCATGAGGGACGACTTCTACCCGCGGCTGGCCGCGCTCGCTCCCGAACTGCTCGACGCCATGGCCACAGGAGTGGTGAACGTCCCCGCGACGCTGGACGCCCGGGAACTGGAGGCCATGATCACGTTGCCTGCGCGAGCGGCCGGCGCGCGCTTCGAGGAAGGGCTCCCGGAACGGATCGTCACCGACGTCCTGGCTGCCGGACGGGAGGGCGCGGCGAGCCTGCGGGCGCCGGTCACCGTGCTGCCCCTGCTGGAGCTGACTCTGAGTCAGTTATGGGACCGGAGGGTCGACGGATATCTCACCCATGACGCCTACCAGGCCCTCGGCCGGGTCACCGGAAGCCTGGCCACCTGGTGCGACGAGGCGGTCGCAACCCTGCCGGACGAGCGCCGGCCGGTGGCGCAACGGATCCTGACCGCCCTGGTGCGGCCCGCCGACGAGGCCCACGACATCCCTCCCGTACGGCAGCAGGTCCCGGTGCCCACGCTGCGTGAGCTGGCCGTGGACGGCACGTCCGGCGTCCGGCGCGACGAACAGCTCACCCGCGCGGACGAGACGCTGTCCGCCCTCACGCGGCACCGCATCGTCACCACCCGCGCGGTGCGCCTTCCGGGCCGGCCGGAGAACGACCCCGACCAGCCGGTGGTGGCGGAACTCATCCACGACGCACTCATCCGGGAGTGGGGAAGGCTGCGCGACTGGGCCCGCGACGACCGGCAGTTCCAGGACTGGCTGCACCGCGCCCGTGAACAGCACGCGGTGTGGACACGGTCCGCGCGCCCGGCCGACCTGCTGGACGGCACCGATCTCACCGAGGGCATGTCCTGGTCCGCACGGCGCGGAATGCCCGCCGACATCGCCGCCTTCCTCAACCGGTCCTCCGCTGCCGCGACCCGCCGCCGCCGGCTGCGCCGCGCCGCGCTGGCACTGGTGACGATCCTGGCGCTCGTCGCCTCCGGCACGGCGGTGGCCGCGCTCGTCGAGCGCGGCCAGGCCGTCGCGCAAAGGCGCAGCGCCCTGGCCCGGACCGTCGCCGCGGAGGCGCAGAACCTGCTCAGGTCCCAGCCCGGCCTGGCCAAGCAACTCGCCGTCACCGCCTACCGACTGGACCCGGCCATCGGCACCGCTGGAATGGTGGCCGCACTGCAGGCACCGGGAATCTTCGACCGCACCGACCCCGTGCTCGATCTGGCCGTCACCGGAGACACCCGCACCCTGCTGCTGTCCACCGGCAGGAGCATCGCCGTCTGGAACGCTTCCGGCGGCCGCGTCAGCACCATCCCGGGTGTCGCCGCCGGGCCGCTCGCGGTCAGCCCGGACGGACGGGTGCTGGCGGCCGGCACAGGGACAGGCACCCTGAGGCTGTGGTCGCTGGCCGATCGCAGGCGTCCCGCACCGTTGGTCACCCTCCGGGCCGGGTCACGCGGCGTCGCCGCCGTGGCCGTCAGCGCGGACGCGCGGCTTCTCGCCGCGGGCGGTCCTGACGGCGCCATCCGGCTCTGGGACATCTCCGCACCCGCCGCACCCCGACCGCTGCCGTCGCTGACCGGACATCCCGGGGGCGTCGACTCCCTGGCGTTCTCGCCGGCCCGCCGCCTGCTGGCCAGTCACGGCGCCGACCACCGGGTGCGGCTGTGGGACACGGGCGAAGCCGCGCACGCCCCGCAGACCCCCGTAGCCACGCTCGCCAAGGACCAGGTCAAGGCGGACACGTACCCGTCGTACCGTCCGGTGACCCACCCGATCGCCTTCAGCCCGGACGGAGCGGTCCTGGCGGGCCCCGGGGACGCGCACAGCGCGATCCGGCTGTGGAGCGTCGTCACCCCGGCGAAGACACGTCTGCTGGCCGCGCCCGGCACCGACGACGTGACGGCGGGCCCCCACGCCGACGACTGTTCGAAGGGGCTCCTGTCAGTCTCCTTCAACGGCACCGGACACGCCCTCGCCACGTCGTGCCAGGACTTCTCCGGATCGCTGACGCTCTGGCAGGGCCAGGACATGACGCATCTGACGGCCGTGCACGAGATGCCGGGCGTGGACGTCTCGGCCAACGGTCCCGCGCTGTTCGAGCCACGCAGCGATGTCCTGCTGCACGCGACCGGCGGCGGCGTGCAGCAGTGGGACGTCTCGAACCCCAACGAACCGGGTGCCGCGGCCACTTACGGCCAGCGACCGAACGGCTTCGAGAGCAAGGCCGTGATCAGCGGTGGGCGGAGAAGGCTGCTCGCCGTGGTCGGCGGGAACCTCGGGCAACTCACTGACCTCACCGGCAGCAAGGGCCACCATGTGATAGCCGACCTGCCCGGCGCCGACGTCGGCGCGTCCGCCGCGGCGTTCACGCCGAACAGCGCGGTTCTGGCCGACAGCGAGCGCACGCGTACGGGGAAGCTGGTTCTCCGGCTGCGCGACACCACCCGGCCGGGCGCGCCTGTGCTCGCCACCGTCGACGCCGTCGACCGCGGCGTGGTCAGCATCGCGTTCACCCCGGACGGCCGGACGATGGCCGTGGCCGACAACAACGACTACCAGGGGGGTCCTCCCCGTAAGCCGTCGGTGAAGCTGTTCGACGTGCGCGATCCGGCCCACCCGCGGCGGCTCGCCCGGCTGGCCGTCGACGCCCTTCAGGTCGCGGTGTCCCCCGACGGCCGTCTGCTCACCGTGGGCACCGCCGACGCACTGCTGACATGGAACATCTCCGATCCCCGGCACCCCGCCGTCCGGCCCGCCTACCGGCTGACACCGGGGGGATCGACGTCGGCCGCCGTGTTCCGTCCGGACGGCCGGTGGGTCGCGGTCAGCGACGGAAGCGGCGTGATCCGCCTGTGGAAGGTGGACGGCGACCGGCTCACCGGAACACCCACCGTCATCCGCTCACCCGGGGCCGGCGCAAGCCCACCGTCCTTCAGCCCCGACGGACGCACCCTGGCCTTCGTGGAGGACGGCGACACGAGTGACGTCATCGGTCCGGCGGACGATCGCGGACGGGTGGCACTGTGGGACGTCAGCGACCCGAGGGCTCCCGTGCCGCAGGGGGGCATGGCCTACCTGGACTCCATCAGCATCGCGGGAACCGTCGCCTTCAGCCCCACCGGGCACTTCCTGGTCACCACGATCTCCGGGTCGGTGGACGTGTGGAGCACGGTCCCGGAGGACGACGAGGACCAACTGTGCACGGCCGTCGGTGACGTGATCGACCAGGACGAGTGGCGGCGGTACGTGCCCCACGAGCGGTATGCCCCGCCATGTGCCCGCCCCAACGTGCCCAGCAGGCTGTACACGGTTCCCGCGGCCACCTCCTGACGGGCCCCGGTGGCCGGGGCCGCGGCAGGGCCGAGGGCAGTCGACCCCGTGTTCCGGGCCACTGTCCGGTGGTGGCGCTGGCGACGGTGGGCTGATCCCGCCGGATCCGCGGATCGTTCTGTCCGACCCCGGGCAGCGGCCGGGAGCCGGGCAGATGGCCGCAGCGCCGGACTGGCCGGTCACCGCGGTGAGGCGGGCGTTCTCACCGTGCGGCTGCCTGGCGGGGTTGCGGCGGCCCCCGAAGGAGAGAGGTCGCAGGCCGCCGGGGCGAGTGGCGAGGCGCGGACCGGGAGAACGTGTCCGGGGCCGAGGTTGCCGCCGAGCCCGGGAAGGCTGCGTCGGTGAAGGCTGTGGATGACCAGCTGACCGACGAGTCGGTAGGCCGCCGCCCGCGGGCTCAGAGGCCTGCAGCTGGCCGGTGAGGGCGGGCTGTCGCAGCTGGCAAGCGCCTCCTGGAGTCCGCTCCGGTGGGGCCCGACCGCGAACCCGTCCGCGACCTCTTGTGTGCGGGGGCGGCTGCGTCCTCCGGCGCTGCCCTCGACCGCATCGCGTCGGTGTGCGGCTTCGGCACCACCGGACCCTCGTACGTGCCTTCTGCCGCCGCCTGGACGCGGTGCCGGTCCAGAGTGCCGCAAGTGCTGTGACGCACGCCACGGTTGAGGTTGACCCGAGGTCAGGGTGCAGGCTCTGTGCAACGGCCCGGCACCGAGCGGGGCCCACACGACGCGGAGGCACACCATGCCCAGCAATCCCGCCCCTCAGGGCCTGGACCGGCCAGAGCTGCAGAAGGCGATCGAGGAGATCGCGGCGTCCGGGATCCTCGGGGTGCAGCTGCGGGTCGACGACGAACACGGTGTGTGGGTAGGCAGCGCCGGGTGCCGCGAACTGGGCGGATCCCAACGCCCGTTGACGGACGCGCACTTCCGGATCGGCAGCACCACCAAGAACTTCGTCGCGACGACGGTGCTGATGCTGGTGGCCGAGGGCCGGACCGGCCTGGACACCCCGGTCGCCGACCAACTGCCGCGGCTCGGCCTCGACCGCCGCATCACCGTACGGATGCTGCTCCAGCACACCAGCGGGATCTTCAACCACACCGGGGAGTACTACGAGGACGGGAGGGTCGCAGCCGGCATCCCCTGGCAGGGCAAGGAATGGGTGGACCTGCGCTTTCACACCTACGAACCGGCAGAACTGGTCCGGTTCTCGCTCGCCAGGCCGGCCCGGTTCGAGCCGGGGGCGGGCTGGAGCTACGCCAACACCAACTACGTGATCGCCCGGCTGCTGGTCGAGGAGCTCACCGGCCGCCCGTTCGCCGAGGAACTGCGGCGACGGATCCTCGAACCGCTGCACCTGACCGGCACGCTGGCGCCGGGCGCGTCCCCTGACATCCCGGACCCCCACAACCACAGCTACTACCGCTACGACGACGGAGGGGTGGAGCGCACGATCGACATCACCCGGCAGAACCCGTCCTGGGTCGGCGCCGGCGGCGACATGATCTCCACCACCGCGGACCTGCACACGTACTTCTGTGCGCTCATGGGCGGCGTGCTGCTGCCGGATGCGCTGCTCGCCGAGATGCGCGCCCCGGAGCCGACCGTCGGCTACGGCCTGGGGATCTTCGCCCAGGATCTGGGCGAGGGCCGCACCGTCTACCACCACAACGGTGGCCAGGGCGGCTCGGCGGCACTGATGTACGCCTCGGCCGACGGCACCACGACACTGACCGCCGGACTCAACTACGTCGACGACCCCGGCCTGTCGCTCGCCGTGCCCTTCCAGAAGGCCCAGCAGCGGCTCGTGGAGGAGGTGTTCGGCACACTGGGCGCATGAGCAACGGAGTCACGATCGGGCAGGCCGCGGCCTTCGTCGGCATCACCGTGAAGACGGTGCGGCATTACCACAAGCTCGGGCTCGTCGCAGAGCCGGAGCGCGACAGCTCCGGCTACCGGCGCTACGGCTCGGCCGACCTGCTGCGCCTGGTGCAGGTACGCACCCTCGCCACCGCCGGAGTGCCGCTCGCCGACACGGCGCCCCTGCTGGCTGCTGACAGCGCGCGGTTCACCGCCGCGCTCGCTGACGTGGAGCGCCGACTCGTCGACCACATAGCGGAGTTGACCGCTCGACGCGAAACGCTGCGTCGGCTCGCTGACGGTGACCGGGCCCTGCTGCCCGACCGGGCCTGCGCCCTCCTGGACCGCATGCGCGCCCTCGGCTTCGCCGCTGAGTACGTCGCCACGCAACGCGAGGCGCTGGTCCTCGCCAAGGCGCTGATTCCGGCCGGCTTCGACGGTTTCCTGGCCGTCCAGGAGAGCCGCCTGACCGATCCCGCCTACGTCGAACTGACCCAGCGCGGCTGGGAGGCCGAGAGCTGGGACCTGGACGACCCGCGCATCGAGGAACTCGCGGCAGCTCTCGCCGACCACTACCTCGCCCACCCCGAACTCCTCGAGGCCAGCGGCCCGATGCGGGCCTGGGCGACCGCCGCCGCCCGCTACGGGCTGATCAACAACCACGGCGAGGAACAGGCTCCCGTCTCGGCCCGCCTGACCGCACTGACCGAACGAAAGCTCCGCGCGGCCGGCTTCCGGGTGCCCCGAGTACCGTGACCCGGCAGCACGTTCACCCTGCGGCCTTGCCGGCCGGCGCGGGCAGCTCGCACGTGCTGTGCGGGGTGTGATCGTGGAGGGGGCGGTGCCTCCGGTCCTCACCTGTTGCCTGCGGGGACAATCGTTCGGTTGAAGCCCCGCGGTGGCTTTCGCCGCGTAGGCGACCGCCCTTCACGATCACCCTGTCGTGCGCAGGTCCCGGAGACCTCGCGCCGGCCTGGTCGGACGTACCGCTCAACGGACCGGGATCGTCCAGGGGACCTGATCCCGGCAGCCGGGCAGTTGTGACGTGATCGTGCAGGCGGCCGGCGACGGCCGCCTGCACGACGTCGGGCGCGGCCGGAGGACGACCGCCGACCTGCGCGCCCTGTACCCGGGCGACACCGGGAGGGAGGTACTGCTGTGATCGTTCGACTCGTGGGCGGCCCGCTCGGTGTCCGTGAGCTGTCGACCGCCTCGGGCGCGTGGGCCGGAGAACTGGCTCACCGCCGGCGACGCCGACCGGGGCCTGTACGCCCCGGGCACAGCGAACCGGCGAGTGTGATCACCTGGGCGGTGATCACGCTGATGCCCGCCGCCTGACCCGCCGCCGAGCAGGGAACACGACCTCCGTCCGGCCACGGCATTGATCTGCACTTCTGACGGGCCGCTCGCATCCGCATCCGCCTTCCGTCGACCAGCTACCCACCCGAGCCCGGCGAAGAGCCCGGCTCCGGGGCGCTCACGGGGCTGCGGTCCTGAGGCCGGCCGGGGGTACGTCGGGCAGGAGGCGACAGAGGTCGAAGACGGTGGGATCCAGGTCGGCCGCCATGAGCAGCAGCGACAGCGGCTGTGCGCGCAGTCCGGTCACGGTCGCCCGGCGCTCCGGGCCGCTGGTGGTGGGGGTGAAGAGGAGGCGGAGGCCGGCGACGTCCATGAAGGACGTGCGGCTCAGGTCCCACTGCAGGTCGGTCACCTGCGGTGGCAGCGCGTCGACGGTGGCGCACAGCGGGGGCAGGGTGTCGAAGTCGATCTCTCCGCAGAGGGAGATGCGTGCGAAGGTGCCGTCGATCGTGGTGGTGATGTTCACGCGGGCGTGCCCCCTTCCGGGGGTTGGTGAGCCCAAGGACGAAGCACCCCCGTTGGGGGTGGTACGACGATGGCGGGGGGCCGGGTGCCCGGGATGGGGGCAACGCCCGAACTCCCCAAAGACCGGCACCCAGAGATGCCGACCGGTCTCGTTGTCTACTCCCACCGTCACACAGACACCCCCGCCGCCACGACTGCCTGCGTGAGAATTCCCTGTGAAGCCCGCCACCACCCAGGCCGACAGAACCGGCCCCGGCAGAGCAGAGCAACAGCTCAGATCCGCTGTCCGACTCCCAGACGGCCGGGCACCTGCTGCCGCGCGCACATGGGGTCCTGCATCAGATACAGACCTGTGCCGACGCCACCGGTGACATCGACTGGCTGGTAAAGATCGACTCCACCATCGTCCGCGCTCACCAGCACGCTGCCGTACCCGGCCGAAAAGGGTCAGGCGCCGGCCGGACGAACCGGACGATCACGCCCTCGGCCGATCCCGCGGAGGACCGACAATCAAGATCCACCTCGCCTGCGACGGCAGGGGCCGTCCTCTCGCCCTCCGGATCGCGTCTGCGTCCCCGGGAGTCACTCCGTGACCCGACCGCATGACCGATGGCGATGGGTTGGGGAGTCGCCGGGCCCGCTGTCGGTCCTGTCCGAAGTGTGGTCCGCCGCTTGCGGTAATCGTGCAGAGAAGTGCTGGACTCCTCCGGCGCGTCTGGTTCGGGGCTGCGCGCACCATGAGACTGGCAGCCAGCCGGGGCGGCCTGCCCGCGGCAGTGTGCCGGCCGCCGGACCTCAATGGCCCGTCGTCGTAGGAGGAGTGAAGATGCGTCTGCGCAAGCGCGTGACAGCCGCGATGTTCATGAGCACAGCGGTCTTCACCGCCCTCGCCCCCCAGGCCATGGCCGTCCCCATGCCCTGGGAGACCAGCAAGACCCCCACGACCGCCACCCACCACACCGTCTCCACAGCGGCCGGCGACAGCGGCATCGTCACCGTGCTGTGCGGGCCGCCCTGCTACCAGTAGGCCGCCACCACGCGGGGGAGGGCTCGAGGACGCCACGTTCCCCGCCCCTGGCGTCCGGTAGGCCACCGGCACGTTCAGCGTGTCGTGGCCGGTCTCCCACCACCCACCGCACCGCGGCCTCGATCCCGCGCCGCCACGCGGACGCTCCCGCCCTTCGCGCCCCGCCGGATGACGGGCCCGAGGCGGCGCGCAACGTCCCTCGCCGCATACCGGGTGCCCGCGGTCGGCGTTCCCCTCTGACCGCGGGCACCCGTGGAGTTGGTGGACCTCTGGCACCCGTCAGCCGCGCGGGACGACCATCGACTGGACGTCCGGCAGGGCCTTCCAGTCATTGGAGGCCACCGTGGCGTGTGCCTTGGCCAGTTGGGTGACCCGGGCCTGTGCGTCGGCCGTCGACGGGTTGACGTCGTCCAGCGCCGGCGGCACGTTCTGCGCGTCGGTCATGAACAGCAGGTAGTGGTGGGTGTCGTACCAGCCGGTGTCGATACTGCCGTTGAGGTATGTGGCCGCGTCACCGTCGAAGGCCACGAACCAAGGGCGCAGCGACGTGTCGGAGTAGCGCGAACGGGGGTCTCCTGCCTGGGCGTTGTGCACCGAAGGGAAGACGTTCGCCTGTGATGTCCTGCCCTGGGTGTGCAGGTCGCGCAGGTAGCCCGCGTACTCCTGGTCGGTCCACAGAGAGTCGGTCGGGTTGCTCTCCTCGACCGTGCCGGGAATGACCTCGAGGATGACCTTGCCGGCCAGTTGCTGCCGAGTGGGCCAGTTTCCGGCGGAAGCGGCCGCGTCGAGCGTGGCGTACTGCCCGCCGCCTGGCTTGTCGAGCAGGTCGGACGGCTTGAACACCAGCCCGCCGAGGTGCGCGCTGATGGACTGGTCGAGCTTGGCCGGGCTCATGCCGAACGTGGCCTGGAAGCCCGCCTTCATCTCCAGCTTGATGTACAGCGGGCCGTGCCCGGGGTGCGCCCCGAGCCACAGCCGGACGTCGTCCAGGCAGCTCTCCAGGTCCTTGTTCGCCCCGCCGGTGTAGAGCTGGGAGGCCGAGGACGCGTTGACGCAGTTGTTCGAGTTGCCCGTCGGGTTGGAGTGGCTCACCTTCCACTCCTGGGTGAAGAAGTCGTCCCAGACGTCGAGTTCGATCATCGAGGTGCCCGTGTCGAGAGCCTGGGCCAGATACGTGAAGGCGCCAGGGTCGTAGCTGTTGTGCAGGCCTGACGTCGTGGCGCCGGACAGTGGTAGCGCGTCCGTGCCGGCGGCGGAGGCGGTGACGCCCCCCGGGCCGGCCATGGTGAACGCCAGGCACGCGGTGAGTGTCCCGAGCAGCGCGGCGCGCACGACGGCGCGTGGCCGGAACAGAGCTCGGCGGGTGAACGGTCCGGTCACGTGCCCTCCTGTGGGTGTGGTTCTCCGTCAAGGACGGTGACGGCCAAGTGTGAATCGACGGAGACATGACACGTAACACGACCTGGAATCCTCCTGTCAGCTCCACTTCGAGCCGAACTCCACCACGCGGCACGGAGGTTCATGTATGTAGCGCCCCGGGGCCCGGTGGGGGCTGTCGTGTGCCCCGGCTTGCGTGGGAGCGAGTTGCTCGACGCCCAGGGCTCGCACAGAAGCAAGGTGCTGCTTCCCGCGATGCGGCTCGTTGTTGTGCTGTGAGCGTCTCCCAGGAGGTCCGTGACCAACTCGCAGTGATGTTCTGGAGGTTGTTCCCGCGTCTGCATGAGCGGCTGCGGCGGTCGTGGACGTTGATCCGGGTCTGCGGCCCGCGCAAGAACCCGGCTGTCAGTGGCGACCGGCCGGTGAGCCGGTACTGGTCAGGACGCACGACTTCCTGGACGGGCAGGGACCGGGCAAGGCGATCCCGTACGGGATCCATGGCATCGCTGCGAACACCGGCTGGGTCCGTGCCGGCATCGATCACGACACCGCCGTGTTCGCAGTCGCCTCTGTTCGCCGCTGGTGGCGGGCGCGGGGCCGGCACGACTGTCCGGCCGCCGGCCGGCTGCTGATCACCGCGGACGCAGGCGGGTCCAACGGCTACCGCACCCGGGCCTGTAAGACCGAAATCGCTGCCGTGGCCGCAGGGACGGGCCTGGACAACACGGTCTGCCACATGCCGCGGTTGGCCCAGGACGCGTACGGGACCAGGTATGTTGCCGCGTCTCGTGCCGTGGTGATCGCGGGTTGGGGAGCCGGCCACCGCACGCGCCGCGGCAGCAGCGGTGGGCGTCCTTGGCGGGGATGCCAGGCAGGCCACTTCGCCTGCTCGCCCCAGTCCGCCCGGCGGGCGCTGCCGAAGCCCACGGCACCGGATGCCCCCAGCCGGACACGGGTGTCAACTGCTCATCCGCCCACTCGGCGAAGGTGGTGAGCGGGATGCCCAACTCCCGGGCGAACTCGGGCCGGGCCGGCTGGAGGACCACGTTGTTCCACTCGTGTCCGGCTCCCCACTTCGGCATCCCCGCGGACAGGGCCTCTTCCACCGTCATGGAAGGCGCAGTGACGCGAGGAAGGCCACGGCGGCGGCGACCTCCTCCGGGGTCCCCTGCGGCCGATCGGAACTCCCGCCGAGCTTGCCGCGCCACCCGAAGCGAGGAACCGCTCCCTGATCAGCGACATCGCCAGCCCTCAAGGTCTCCGCGTCGGGCCACCCCGCTGATCGCGGCGGCCTCGCAGGCATCGGCCACCGGCTTTCGGATCCCGACCGAGACCGGGCACCGGCTCGGCAACAGCTACGTGCAGCAGCGGGCCGACCTGGTGGTGCGGGCGCCGGAGGCCCGAGTGCCGGTGCTGCTGCTGGAGACCGACCCCCGTACCGAGGACGCGCACGACCTGGTCGCCAAGCTGCGCCGGTACGGGAGTGGGGCCGGCTGCTCCCGAAGGACGCGGACCAGCTCACCGGCGGCCCGCCGGTGAGCTGGTCCGCCCGGCTCACGGGGTCGGCCGACGGGTCACACCGGGTCGATCACCCAGCGGGACGCCGTGCTGATGGTGGGCTGGAAGACGACCGTGGCCCCCACCTTTCCGTTCGCGTCCAAGTACTTGCCGCTCTGGTCGTGCCGGATGGACTTCGGGCTCCCGGACGTGGTCGTCCACTTCTGGTACGCGCCGCCGTTGCAGGGGAACGTGTAGACGTCCGCGCCGTTCCCGTCGAGGCAGTGGCCCGAGGCCGGGTTCCTGAAGACGCCGCCGCTGATCTGCCACACCTGCTTCGCGCTGCGGTCGCAGGTGCCGAGGACCAGATTGCCCTTGCCGCCCGAGATGTTGACCTGGAGGCAGGAGTTGCTGCTGTTACCGTTGATCACCTGGTAGTTCACGGCCGCCGCCTGGGCCGAGGCCGCGCCGCCGACCAGCAGCGCCGAACCGCATGCGAGCGCCGCGCCCGCGCCGGCGAGTCGGGTGAGGCTTGCCTTGAGTTCCATGATTGATCCCCTCGTCGAGTTCGAGTCGTTGGCGTGCCGTCTGTGCCGCCGTCCACGTTGCCGGGTGGCGCCGCTCGGGCGCGGTGGTCCCGGAGGAGCCCGGATCCGCTGGGCTCCGGCGCTGGACGCGCCGCGTCCGAGGGCTCCGGAGTCCGGACGGTTCCGGAGAGCGGAGCGGGGGAAAGTCGCGTACATGAGGGGACCTGGCTCACCACAAGGCTGGTTCGTCAGCCGGTTGCAGCGGTTGCGCACGTCCGCGGGCTCACCGGCCCAGGCGCTGTTGCTGGCCCATGACGAGCACAAGGTCCTCACCCGGTCGTCGCTGTCGGACCTGCTGTCGGGCAAGTTCAGCAGACCACCCCCCTGGGAGCGGGTCGCGGCCTATGTGACCGCCTGCGTCCGCGCCGCGCACGCCGGTCGGATCGACCTCTCCTGCGAGGAGGAACTCGCGCGGCTGCGGAGCGACCACGCCACGCTCACCGACCTGTTGGAGAGCGCCGGCGGAGAGTTCCGCGCGCCGGCGGCCCGCCCTCCGGGCCCGCGGCAGCGTCCGGCGACCTACCGGCTGCCGCCGCGCAACACCCACTTCACCGGCCGCGACGCCACCTTGCGCGAGTTGCGGCAGCGCCTGGCCGCGGACGGCGGAAGCGCGATGCACGTCGTGCACGGACTGGGCGGCGTCGGCAAGACACAGCTCGCGGTCGAATACGCCTACCTCTACCGGTCGAAATACCGGTTCGTGGCGTTCGTGGACGCAGAGGACCCCACTCTGGTGCCCTCGCAGTTCGCCTCGCTGGCCCGGGAGCTGGGACTGGCGGAGGTGAACTCCGAACAGGTCGTCCCCCGGGTCTACGGCGAACTGCGGAACCACCGGCCCTGGCTGATCATCTTCGACAACGGCGAAAGACCCGGCACGCTCCTGGACGCGCTGCCGTCGGGTGACCTGGGCAGCGGCGGCCACCTCATCGTCACGACCAGGCTGCGCGGCTGGACGGGCAGAGCCGCCGTCGTCGACCTGGACGTCTTCTCCAGGCGGGAGGCAGTGGAACTGCTGACCCGGCGGGTGTACGGCATGACCGCAGCGGTGGCGGACCGGATCGCCGAGCACCTGGGGGACCTGCCGCTGGCACTGGAGCAGGCGGCCGGGTACATGGACTACCACCACACCGCGCCCGCGGAGTACCTGGCCCTGCTGGCGTCGCGGCTGGAGGACATGATCGCACTGGGCGAACTGACCGACCGGCCCGCGGTGGTGGTCGCGACCCTGTGGCAGCTCAGCGTGCGCAAGCTGCAGAGCCAGCGGCCGCAGGCCATGCGGCTGCTGGAGCTGTGTGCGCTGCTGGCACCGGAGCCGATCCCGCTGGACCTGTTCGGTGACGGCAAGGAACCGCTGATCGCGGCGGCTGCCGACCCGGTGGCGTGGGACACGACGGTCGGCGCTCTGGCGGGCCTGGGGCTCGCCCGGCGCGGCGCGTCCTCCCTGGTGCTGCACCGCCTGGTGCAGGCCGCCATCCGCGCCGCGATGCCGGACGACGTGCGCACCGACGCGCGCACGCGACTGTGCCGGGCGCTGCTCGCGGCCGTGCCGCACGACATCCACGGTGACCCGCAGGCGCGGTCGCGATGGCAGGAACTGCTCCCGCACGCGCTCGCGGTGACCAAGGACGAGCCGCCGGCCGAGTGCGCCGCCGAGACGGCGACGCTGCTGCGGCTGGCGTCCGCCTTCCTCCTCTCGATCGGGGAGCACTCGGTGGCACTGCCCCTGTGCGATCGGGCTCTCGCGATCGACGAATCACTCGGACAGCGGGACGCGGAGATCGGCTTCGACCTGATCACCCTGGCGCAGATCCACCGGGACCACGGCGCTCCGGAGCGGACGCGTCCGCTGGCGGAACGTGCGCTGGGCCTGCACGAGTCCTGTCTGCCGGCGGACAGTCCCGCCATCGCGACGGACCTGGCCACCCTGGCCCGGATCCGCCACCTCCTCGGTGATCACGAGGCGGCGGTGCCCCTGGCCGAGCGGGCGCTGCGGATCGACGAGGCGGCGTACGGGCCGGACGACCCGTACGTGAGCTTCGACCTGGTAGCCCTGGCCAGTGTCCACCTCGACCTGGACGACCACGCCGTGGCCGTGCCGCTGATCTCCCGGGCGTTACGGATCCGCGAGGCCAGTTACGCGCCGGACCACCTGTACATCGGGTACGCCCTGCTGCTCAAGGCCCGGGCCGTGCACGCGCTGGGCGACCCGACCGCGGCGGCCCTCGCGCGCAGGGGCGCACTCATCCTGAACACCCGGCTGGGCACGTCCCACCCCAAGACGGAGGACGCCTTCGCTCTGGCCAAGCACTTACTGGAAGGCGGTAACTGCCGCGAACACGGGGAACGCTCCGCAGCCGCCCAGGCTCACGGGAGGGAGGCCGCCTCACCGGTCCCGGGGCGCCTCCGTCACGGGCACCGGGGACGGTGACGTGAGCCGTCGCCGGCGGCTCGGAAGTGGCAGCGGAACCCCCTGAAAGGCGAGAACACCTACCGCATCGCCCAGTACTTCGGGAAGGATCGCTCCACCAGGAGACCTCTCGTGGCATGTCGCGGAGCCTGGCGAGCGGAGCTAGGTCGAGGCCGCGGACGCGCCGTTCGCTGGAACCTTTGAGCACCCCACCTACGAGGACGGCTTCCGTCACAGGTTTGAGTTGATGGGCGCATTGCGCTGGTGACCTGGCCAACGGCATCGAGTCGGCCTGCTGTCAGGCGGCCCGTACGCATCCGGTGGCGCCAGGGTCCGGCCCTCGCAGTGCAGTGAAGCCCACGCCCAGCTTCTCCTCGTGAGCCGCCCGCCTTCGGTCGGCCCTCCCGGCGCTGATCGCCCGCGCAGACCGCGGCCACGCCCGCTTCCGCGCGGTCGAGGGGCAGATCGGCTACTTCCGGCGCCACCACTTCGTCCCGGTCCCGAGGTGTCCTCGCTCGCCGAGCTGAGGTCTTGGCCAAGGCTGAAGCGTCCGACCGAAACTCGTCGGCTTTCAGCTACGCGGCGGGGTTCGTGGGCAGGAGCCGGGCACCTCTGATCGCGATCAGTACCGCCCCCACGTCCATCCGATCGCCCCGAACCGCGTCATGTTCCGGCCGGGACGGCCCGAAGCCCGACTGAGGGCGTCCCCTGGGGCGCGGCCCAGGATGCGGCATCCGTCGCGCCCTGGCGGGTTGCGCCGGCTGTTGCGCCACGAGTTGCGCCCGAGGTTGCGTCGGGCGTTGCGCCAAAGGGTGCGCGCGCCTTCTGTGCCTGTCCGAGTCCGTACTGGTCACCACGCTGTTCTCGGGAGGGTGGGGCGTTGACATCCCCTGTGAGCACCCCCGTGTCCGGCCAGCGGCCTGGTGGGAAGAGAAGGCGGGTGCGAGGCGGGCGGGAGGGCGGTGGTGCTCTCGGGGAGCGGGCGGTCGGTTGGGGTGCTCACGCGTCGGCGGCGCCGCGCGTGGCCGAGGGCAGGCCTGCCCCCCCGGCGCTCTGCGCGGTCGCTGAGGTGACGCGAGGGGCCCGGGAATCGTCGAAACCTCTTACTGAGGTTGACTCCTGTCGCCGGGTCGCCCAGGTGAGTCTGACTGCCGGGGCGGTCTCGGCGAGGCGGCAGTCCATGACCAGACCGCCGGCCGCCGCGGATCACCTGGCGCGCTCGGTACGGTCGTCGTACTCTTCGCGGGCGGTGATGACTTCTTCGATGTGCAGCACGGACCACTCCGTGAGCGCCTTGAGCGGTTCCCGGAGCGTCTGGCCGAGCGCGGTCAGCTCGTACTCCACGTGCGGCGGCACCTCTGGGTAGACGGTCCGGCTGACCAGCCCGTCGCGTTCGAGGGTGCGCAGCGTCTGGGTGAGCATCTTCTCGCTCACGCCCGCCAGCGCCTGCCGGAGCCGACCGAACCGGGAGGTCCCGTTCCGGCCGAGCTCGCCCAGCACGAGGACCGCCCACTTGCTGCCGATCTGGTCGAGCAGGTCCCGCGACGGGCAACCGCGCTCGTAAGGATCGAATGACGGTATGGGCTCGGTCACGTTCTCGACAGCCGTCATGCGTCTCACCTCCATGCTATCGGCCTGGTAAGTACCGTACCAATTGGTGGCTACTCCCCAGCAGAGAGTGTCCAGGTCATTCTGTGTTCCATCCCGCTGCGGACGGACCGCGGCAGGCGTGCGGAGCACGCGTGGAGGGAAGGAACGACCATCATGTCGATCGTCATCACCGGGGCCACCGGCCGGCTGGGCAGGCTCACCGTTGAGGCGCTGCTGCGGCGCGGGATCCCGGCCGCGGACATCATCGCGACCGGCAGGGACGTCGCCAGGATCAAGGACCTGGCCGACCGAGGCGTCACGGTACGCCGCGCCGACTTCGCGGACACCGACGGCCTGGTCGAGGCATTTGCGGGGGCGGACAGGCTGCTGCTTGTCTCGGCCTCCGTCCCCGTGGACGAGCGGGTCGCCAACCACCGCCGCGTGATCGACGCCGCAGCGTCCGCAGGCGTGTCACTGGTGGCGTACACGAGCACGACGCACGCGGACACGGTCACCACCGTCCTCGGCGCCACGCACCGAGAGACCGAGGAGTATCTGCGGGACCACGGAATCCCCGGCGTGCTGCTGCGCAACAGCTGGTACCTGGAGAACTACACCAGCCAACTGCCGCAGATCCTGCAGAACGGCGCCGTCGTCGGCGCCGCAGGCGAGGGGCGGATCAGCGCCGCGTCCCGCGCCGACTACGCCGAGGCCGCAGCGGTCGTCCTCACCACCGAAGGCCACACCGGCACCGTGTACGAACTGGGCGGCGACGAATCCTTCACGCTGACTGAGCTCGCCGCCGCGATGTCCGCTGCAACCGGCAGGCAGGTTACCTACACTGACCTCCCGGTGACCGACCTCGCCCAGGTACTGGCCGCTGCGGGCCTGCCCGCCGAGCTGGCGGAGGTCCTCGCCGACGCTGACCGCGGCATGAACCGCGGCGAGATGTACACCGACTCCGGCGACCTGCGCCGCCTGATCGGCCGCCCGCCCGTGACCCTGGCCGAGGCACTCGAGGTCGCCCTGCAGAAGACGCAATGACGTCAACCGTACGCCGGGGTGTAGTGGCGAACATGTGGTCCCTTGGTCGTGTCGTCGGCCGTATGAGGGTGGCGTTGCGGGGTAGAACGGTTGTTGGTTCGTGTGGTTGCGCGAGCCGGAGCAGGCCCGATCGCCGGGCTGTTCCTGGGCATGGATGAAGGATCAACTGGTATGGCCAGCGGCACCGTGAAGTGGTTCAACGCCGAAAAGGGTTTCGGCTTCATCGAGCAGGACGGCGGGGGCCCGGACGTCTTTGCGCACTACTCCGAGATCAAGGGCAGCGGGTACCGCGAGCTGACCGAGGGTGAGCACGTCACGTTCGACATCGGCCAGGGTCAGAAGGGTCCGCAGGCGCAGAACATCGTCCGCGGCTGAGCGGGCAGAAGAGAGCGTAGAGCGAGGCGGCTGTCCGGTCCGGCAGTCGCCTCGCTCATGCAGGCGGCTCGTACGGCGGTGTGGGTTGGCCCGGTCTCTTGTGTGCTGCCTGGCCACGATGGGTCACGCCGGAGGTCCCGGCCGCCGGGCCGGACGCTCCGAGTGCCTCAGCGAGTCCGGCCCAAGGCAGGAGTGTTGTCGCAAGGGCCCCGGGCTGCGAGTGCTGAGCAGGGTTCCGGACCGGGTGCAGCCTCAGCTGTCCACCCCGGCTTCCCACTTGCGCCGGCGCAGCATGTGGTCGCTGAAGAGATGTCTGCTCCGGTCGAGCAGTTCACCCACCTCCGCGTCGCCGCACCGGCCGTCCGAGGACGGATGCCAGCGCTGCACTGATTGCGCGGCCCAGGTGCGCAGCTTCACGTCGGGGTCCTCGAACAGGCCGACCGCTGCCCGCAGCGCCACGATGCCGCCGCGCGCGTCGAGCAGCCGGAACGCACCGACGCGGATGTGCCGCGGCCGCTCGGAGCTGGTGCGCTCCAGTAGCCAGTCGGCGGGTAGTTCCTTGGCCGAGGGCAGCAGGGCGGTGGCGGTCTCGCGGACGACCTCGGCGGCAGGGTCGTCGAGGAGCGGCCGCATCTGCTTCGCATCCGCGCAGTCCAGTGCCCGCAACCCTGCTACCGCTCGCGCCCGCACCCCGGCCCCCGGGTGCGAGAGCAGAGGCTGCAGCAGACCGGCGTCCGCGCGGTTCCCGCACTCGGCCAGTCCGATGACCGCACCGGGCGGCAACTCCGGGTCGTCAGGTGTCGTGCACTGCTCCCGGTACCAGGCCGCCGGGTCACCACCCTGCTGTCGTACGACATACCGGGCACAAGCCCGCACGAGCGCGGAACGGTCGCTGAGAAACGGCTCTGCCTGCTTCGGTCGTCCCGCCCGTCTCAGCGCGGTGACGCCGGCCGAACGGACACGCGGGTCGCGTGCGGACAGCAGTGGAGGCAGCGCACCTTCGAAATCATCCTCATCCCGCAGAGCCGTGAGCGCCGCTGTGGCACACAGGTCCTGGACCACGGTGTCCTGGTCCGCGGCGGCCGCGCGGGCCAGCTCGGCGGGGCGGAGCAGTCGGCCCTCGATGGCCAGCCGGTACGCGAACCGCCGAACGACGCGGTCGGGGTCAGCGAAGAGAACAGCGAGCTGCCCGTGGGATGCCTGGCGCAGGATCTGGCCGAGTACGTCGACGCCGAAGGCACCTCTGTCGCGGCGGCCGACGCGGAGGATGAGCGGCGCGAGGTCGAGGGCGGAGGCCACGTTCAGGGTCTCGCGCAGCAGCCGCCGCGCGTGCTCGCGCACCGGGCCGGCCCAGTCGGCGCAACGGATCACGACCAACGGCAGCAGACCGGGGTACCGGACCGACTGACGCACCGCCTCCTGACGGATCCGCCCGTCGCGGTGGCAGAGGGCGAGGGCGAGCCGGGACTCGACGAGCTGAGTCAGGTCGGCGGGCAGTGGGGCGGAGTGCTCCCACTCCGGCAGGAACTGAGGGCGGTGCCAGGCCACCTCACGCACTCCTGCGTCCAGCGCGAGCCAGTCAGCGGGGTCGGCGACATCAAGCGCACTTCGAAGCGGCGCACCACCCGCGAGCCGCTCTGCCGCCGCTGTCCCGGCCTCGATGTTCTCAAGCATTCCCGCCCCTCCAGCCGTCGTGCCAAGTGATCGTAGGAGCCAGACGGCGCGTAGGGCGCGGGAAATACGGCCGTGATCGCCGAAGGCCGCCGCTCGGCACCCTGCTCACCAGAAGCCGCACGTGGTGACATCGCCCCTGCTTGGCTTGCCACTGGTGACAGGTAGCGCGCGGCATCGGAGACAAGCAGGGAGCGGGCCACGAGCAGGCCCTGGCCGACGCCGGCGGCGGCCTGCTGGCGGGCGAGGTCCTCGGGGCGGCGGCGCAGGCCGAGCAGGGCGAGAGCGGCGGCGACGGTGCCGGAGGAGACGAGGACGACCTCCTTGCGCCCGGGACCGCCGTGCTTGGCGAGGACGCCGGCGAGGGCGTCCACCCGGCCGGCGTCCAGGCCGGCGGCGGCGGTCAGCGACGAGGAGCAATCCACGCGAGCCGGCCGGCGACCGCTCGTTCGTCCAGTACCCGGACGAATGGCCGGATCGCACCGCGAAGCGCTTCTGAAACGTGAGGTGTCTCTCACCTGCCGCTCAAGCCCGGTGGATCGGCTTCCGGTTGACCGGAAGATGGCGCAAAACCATCGGTGGGGGTCTGGTTTTGGCCAACGCATCCTTCACGGGTGTTCAACAAACTCCCCGGAGTGCGTATCTTCACGTGGCGCTCAGTCGTGTCCCTGCTCAACTTCTGCACCAACGGGGGGACATGCGCGCGGCCGACACCAGTCCGTCCGGCGGCGTTCCGCCGCCTTCGCGCAGCCGTCGGACACCGACAACGAAGGACCGCTTTGGACACCACCTACTGGAGCAGACGACGCGTGCTCGGCGCCCTCGCCGCCACCGCGGCCGTCACCGCCACGTCGAGTCTCGTTCTCAACCCCGTCGCCGCCTGGGCCGCCGACACGCTCCCGGCGGACGACGACGGCGACCCGCTCAACCTGCCCGACACCGACCGGGCGAAGGCCGTGAAGGCCTGGCTGCTGGGCGGTCCGGCCGTGCGCGCCGCCGCGGAACTGGCGCTGAGCGGCACCGACGCCGACATCCAGACCTTCCTGACCACCGAGCTGCCCGCGGCCACGGCCGAGGACAACCGCGTGGCCGTCCTGACCTCGCTGGCGGGGGGCGGCACGGGCACCCGGCGGGCCGCCTCCGCCGCGCTCGACGGCGGCGACGCGGCCATCACCGACTACCTCGGCACCGGCTTCAAGACCGCGATCGTGGAGGACCTGCGCGTCGCCACCAGTACCGTGATGGCGACCGGGGACAAGGCCGTGCGCCGGGACGGCGACGCCGCCCTGAGCGCCGGCACGCAGGAGGCCCTGGAGGACTTCCTCACCGAGGGGCAGTACAGCGCCCGCCTGGAGGACATGCGCTTCCAGGTCTCCGCGCTCACCGTGAACGCGGGTCCCGAGGTGCAGAAGTACGCCACCCGTGCGCTGGACGGCACCGCCGACGACATCGAGTGGTTCCTCGACACCGGCCAGCACATCGCCCGGGCCCGGGACCAGGAGTCGGCCAAGATCGAGGAACTGGTCGCGGTCGTCGAGCGCGAGGGCAAGATCGCCGACGCGAAGACGAAGGAGGCCGAGGAGGCCGCCGCCCGCGCCGTCGAGGCCGCCGCGAAGGCCAAGGAGGCCGCCGAGAAGGCCGCGGCCGAGGCCCAGGCCGCCCAGGATGACGTGGTCAAGTCGGGCAAGGCCGCCCGCAAGGCGGCGCAGGCCGCGCAGGGCGCCGCCGACTCCTCCCGGGTCGCGATCCGCGCCTCGCACGCCGCCGTGCAGGCTTCCCGCCGGGCCGCCTACGCCGCCACCGCCGCGAGCCAGGCGGCGGCCACCGCCGGTTCCGCCGCCGCCCGTGCCTACAACGCGGCCATCGCCGCCTCCAAGGACGCCTCCAAGGCGTCCGCCGCCAAGGACGCCGCCGTCGCCGCGCGCAACGCCGCCGCCAAGGCGCGCAGCGCCGCGAAGGCCGCCGACTACGCGGCCACTTCCTCCGCGCAGGCCGCGAGCGCCGGTTC
The DNA here is from genome assembly GCF_040683715.1 of Streptomyces sp. NPDC093260. Taxonomy (NCBI): domain Bacteria; kingdom Bacillati; phylum Actinomycetota; class Actinomycetes; order Kitasatosporales; family Streptomycetaceae; genus Streptomyces; species Streptomyces sp. NPDC093260. Next base: position 31,475 of record NZ_JBFBEK010000008.1, on the reverse strand, counting down.
GGCCGCCGCCTCGGCCGCCCGCAACGCGGCCGCCGCCGCGAACGCCTCCGCCTCCGCCGCGTCCGCCGCGGGCAAGGCGCAGGCCGAGGCCGCGGAGGCCAGGCGGCAGGCGCAGATCGCCAGCAGCAACGCGCAGATCGCCACCAACGCGGCCGGTACGGCGCAGGCGTTGGCGAACACCGCGGCCAGTGCCGCGCGTACCGCACGGGACGCCGCCAACAGCGCGGCCGACCATGCGGACAAGGCCGCGGACGCCGCGGAGTGGGCCGTCAAGTACGCGGGCCAGGCCGTCGAGTACGCGAAGAAGTCCACCGAGTTCGCCAACGCGGCCACCGAGGCGGCCAACACCGCGACCGACGCCGTCAACCAGGCGGTCACGGTGGAGAAGCAGGCCCGCGACGCCGAGTGGCAGCGGCTGGACGAGGACCTGAAGCAGGCGCTGGAGGAGGCTCGCGACCTCGCGGAGATCGAGGACCGGGAGCGCGCGGAGTACGCCGAGAAGCGCACTCAGACCTCGCAGGCCGAGCAGGCCACCAAGGACCTCGTCGCGCAGGCCGAGGCGGCCCTGAAGGGCGGCGACCTGGGGCTCGCCGCCACCCTCGGGCGCAAGGCGGCCCTCGCCCACATGGACTCCCGCGGCTCCTGGTCGCGAGAGGCGGCCCGGTTCGCGCTGTCCGGCGCGGACGCCGACGTGCACGGCTGGATCGACACCGACCGGGCGCTGGCACAGAAGCAGGACGACCGCGAGACCGTCCTGTACCTGGCGCAGATCACCACCCCGGACGTGGCCGACGCCGCGACCAGGGCGCTGGAGAGCGACGACCCGGACGCCGGCACCTCCTTCCTCGCCACCGGTGTGGTCGAGGCCGCCGCGACGGACAACCGGGTCGCGGTCTCCCGTGTCCTGGCGGCCGGTCCGGGCAGCGCGGTGACGAAGGCGGCGAACGACGCCCTGAACGCGGGGACCGCCGAGGCGCTGCACGAGTTCCTCAGCGTCACCTACGAGGCGGCGCAGCGCGAGGACGACGCGGTCGCCACCGCCGCCCTCATCGACAAGGGCGGCCCGTACACCAAGGCGCACGCCCAGGCCGCGATGGAGGGCCCGACGTGGATGCGTCGCAACTTCATCGCCTCGGTGCAGTACAAGACCGCGCAGCTCGACTACGACTCGGCCGCCCACATCGCCGCCGTGCAGGGTGCGATCGCCGCCGCCGCGAAGATCGCGAACAAGGCGCAGGAGGACGCCGCCCGGGCGCAGGAGGCGGCGGCCAAGGCCCGTAACGCCGCCACCGAGGCGCTGCAGTGGGCCGACAAGGCGAAGAAGGCCGCCGACCAGGCCGCCGTGTCCGCGCAGCAGGCGGACGCGAACGCGGACGCCGCCGAGCAGTCGGCCAAGGACGCACAGGCCTCCGCCGACCGGGCGAAGGCCGCGGCGGCCACCGCCCGTACGGCCGCGCGCTCGGCGAACTACTCAGCCAACCGCGCGGTGGACGCCGCGCAGCGCGCGGTGGCGTCGGCGAACTCGGCGCAGGCGTCGGCGGCCTCGGCGCGCGCCTCGGCCGTCCAGGCGGGCAAGGACGCGCAGACCGCCGCCGCGGCGGCGAGCCAGGCCCACCAGATCGCCGCGGCCAAGCGGAAGGCGGAGATCGCGGCCGCGGCCAAGGCGGCGGCCGAGCAGGCCCGCAAGGCCAAGGAGGCCGGCCAGAACCCGGCCGACACGTCCGACAACGACGATGTCAAGGGCGGCCTGCCCTGGTGGAAGAATGACGCCCGGTGGCTGGCGAACGCCACCAACTGGGCGAGCATCGGGACCGGGTTCGCCTCGGCGGGCATCGGTCTGGTCGGGCTCGGGGTGGGTGTGTTCTTCCCGCCGGCCGGTCTGGCGCTCGAAGGCATCGCGACCGGGTTCGGATATGCCTCGCTCGCATTCACCGGACTGAACGTCCTGTTCACCGGAATCGGCTACGGCTGGACGAGCAGCGAGTTCCAGTCCTCCCTCGGGAGCGCCGCCCTCAGCGTGATCACGTTCGGGCAGTCCAAGTGGATCGGCGCGCTCGGCGGGGCCAAGGTGGCGACCAAGCTCACGCAGGTGGGACACGACCTCATCTCGCCGGTGACGGGTCTGCTCGGATCCCTCTTCTGACCGGCCCGGTGTAAGGTCCCCGGGATGGGCCGGCGGCGCATCCGCCGCCGGCCCTGCCGAATTCTCGAAAGGAGCGGCCGTGCTCGCGCGCCTTCCCCTCGGCTGGCTGCTGCTCATGGCGGCTCTCGCCACTTTCCTGCTCACCGCCGAGATGCACCGCTGGATGAAAGTCCGCAGGCTGACCCTGTGGGTGGCCGTCGTTTCCGCGGCCTGCTGCCTCGGCATGGTCGCGGTGGGAAACCTCCAGCAGCAGCACTGGAACGCGCGGCAGATGCTGGTTCTTTACTCCTTCACCTGGACGGGTCTCGCCCTCGGCCTGCTCCCCTCCGGCAAACTCTTCACCGAATGGTGCGAAGAATGGCGAAGGGGCGTACGCAGGGACAAGTACGAGTACCCTGCGCGATATCAGGCGGCCGTCTACGTTTCGGTTATCGTGATGGGATTTCTGGCGTTTCTGCTGGCCGTCTGAGAAACATCCCGCCGCTGTGATCCACCTCACAACGAGGCTTCCACTTTACGCCCCATTTAGGTAATTTGCGAAGTGGACAAGGGTTCATCGCAGAGGGTTTTATAGCCAAGTTCGAGCAGTTTCCCGACAGTCGGACAGAAGCCCGGTCAGGGCCGTATGCCAAATGAATGGCAGAACGGGCACGTCGCCATTCGTTCGATTGCCGGGAGTGGGGGCACTGCGCGTCACTTCCTGCTGCCTTCACACAACTGCATGAAATGCGCTCCGGACCATCCGCTCCGGAGACCGACGAGTGAGGACTGTGATGAAGGAACGTGCCGTAATGGCGAAGCCGAACCGGAGAAGGATCGCCGGCACCGTTCTGGCCGCCGCGGCCGCGGGCGCCCTGGCGGTCACGGCACTGACGGGCGGTACCTCCGCCGCCAAGGACGTCACGGCCGACTCGGTCACCTCCGTCGCCGGCGAGGCCCCGGGCTACGCCGTGGAGGACTTCAACTACCCGGGCGCGGACAAGATCCTCGCGGAGAAGAACATCGTCCTCAAGCGGGGCGACGGGCACATCACGCTCGCCGACTGCGCGAGCGGCACCGGCTTCCTCGAGGTCTGGGCCCGCAGCAAGGACAAGATCTGCTTCCAGGTCACCGGGAACACCGGCTGGCTGACGATGGAGATCCCCTCCGTCTACGCCGTCCGGGGCAACGACTACGCGGCCCAGGTGGACATGACCGTCGACTCGGAGCAGAAGAGCTTCGACATCGCCAAGAACACCTGGACCGCGGTCGGCGAGAGCGCCGACCCGCAGGGCCGGGAGCACATGCTCGTGGAGATCCGCACCTCCAAGTAACCGCGGGCCCCCGTCGTCCCGCCCCCTCCTCCGCGCGGCCGTACCGGCCCGCGGATCACAAGCTCAAGGACTTTCTACATGCCACAGTCAAGACACGTGCGTCTCGCCGCACTCGTCACCGCGGTCCTCGCCGGCCCCCTGGCCGTGTGCGCCGCGCCCGCGTCCGCCGTCACCGGCACCCCGGTCACGGACGCCTCCTTCGCCCCCACCGCGCAGGTCATCGTCGGCGACCACGACCACGGCTGCTCCGGCGTCCTGGTCGACACCGAATGGCTGCTCACCGCGGCCAGCTGCTTCGCCGACAACCCCGCCACGGACCTCACCGTGCCCGCCGGCAAGCCGAAGGTGAAGACGACCGCGACCATCGGCCGCACCGACCTGAGCGGCACCGACGGCGCCGTACGCGAGATCGTCGAACTGGTGCCCCGCACCGACCGCGACGTGGTGCTGGCCCGGCTGAACCGCCCGGTCACCAACGTCGCGCCCATCGCCCTGGCCACCACCGCGCCCGCCGCCGGTGAGGAGCTGAAGTTCGCCGGCTACGGGCGCAACAAGACCGAGTGGGCGCCCCTGAAGCTGCACAGCGGGTCGCTGACCGTGGACTCCACCGACGCCACCACGGCCACCGTCACCGGCAAGGACGGCGCTGCCGCCTGCATGGGCGACAGTGGCGGTCCCGTGGTGCGCACGAGCGGCGGCACCTCCCAGCTCGTCGCCCTCAGCAGCCGCTCCTACCAGGGTGGCTGCTTCGGCATCGACGCGGCCGAGACCCGCACCGGCGGTGTCACCGCCCGCGTCGACGACCTCGCCTCCTGGGTGAGCTCCAAGACCGGTGCCGCGCGCATCACCGACTTCAACTGCGACGGCGTCGAGGACGTCGCCATTGCCGACCCGAAGGCGGCCGTGGCCGGCAAGGACGGCGCGGGTGTCGTCCGCATCGTCTACGGCGGCGGCAAGGGCACCGCCGAGATCAACCAGGACCTCGACTGGGTACCCGGCGGCTCCGAGGCCGGCGACTGGTTCGGCGAGGCCATGGACACCGTCGACTACAACGAGGACGGCTGCACCGACCTCGTCGTCGGCACCCCCTCCGAGGACCTCGGCACCGCCGCCGACGCGGGCATGGCCGACATCCTGTACGGCGCCCCGGGCGGCATCGGCACCGGTTCCCTCAAGGACACCCACTTCGAGCAGGGCTCGGGCACCGGCTCCTTCAAGTCCTCCTCCCCGGAGGCCGGCGACCGCACCGGCCAGGCCATCGCGGCCGGCGTCACCGCCGCCGGCGAGCCGTTCGTCGTGATCGGCTCCCCGGGCGAGGCCATCGGCAGCGTCGCCAAGGCGGGCATGGCCTTCTACGTGCACGGCGACACCAACATCGCCATCAGCCAGGACAGCACCGGCGTGCCCGGCGCCGTGGAGGCGAACGACGGCTTCGGCGGCGCGGTCGCGGCCGACGCCAACCACATCGTCATCGCCGCGCCGAACGAGACCATCGGCACCGACGCGGACGCCGGCAACCTGGCGGTCTTCTCGCACCAGCTGAACTCCGAGAAGCGGCCCACCCCGCTGTTCGGCCTCGACCAGGACCTGGACGCCGTCTCCGGCGGCGCCGAGGCCGGTGACCTGTTCGGCAAGTCCGTGGCCATGGTGCCCTACCGCCCGTCGGGGGCGGCCAGTGCCAACGAGTCGATCCTCGTGGTTGGCGTGCCCGGCGAGGACCTGTCCGTCGACGGCGTCAACAAGACCGACGCCGGCATGGTGCAGACCTTCCGCATCGGCGCGGACGGCAAGTACACCCAGCTCAACTCGTACCTGTCCGGCACCGGTTCGGACACCGTGCCCGGCACCTCCGAGGCCGGTGACCGCTTCGGCACGGCCGTGGCCGCCGTGAACACCGCCCCGCGTGCGGTCAGCACCACGGCGACGATGAAGCTGGCCGTCGGCATCACCGACGAGGCCATCGGCACCACCGCCAAGGCCGGTGCCATCACCACCTTCTCGCTGCTCGGCTCGCCCGGCGCGAACAACCGCTGGATCGAGGCCGGCACCTCCGGCATCCCGGGTCCGGCCGGTGCCGACCAGCACCTCGGCCAGAGCATCCACTACAGCGGCACCCAGCTGTACCTGGGCATGCCCTACGGCCCGGGCAGCTACGGCACGGTCTATGCCCTGCCGCTGTCCAACGTGACCGCGGGCGGTTCCAACGCGGCGATCACCACGTACCAGCCCGGCAAGGGCGGTCTGCCGGCGGCCGGCGGGCGCTTCGGCTACGTGGTCCGCTAGCACCGCGGGACACAGCGCCTCGCTCCAGGCCGTCTCCGTCTCGGTCCCCGCCCGGCTCGTGTCACGGCCACCTGTCACGCTCCCCGTGAGCACACTCTGACCTGTGCAGATCACTGCGAACGGCGTTTCGCCGAGGAGAGCATGACAGCGTGGCGGGCGGGGCCGTCTCGTGTGGGCGGCAGAGGCTCAGGAGTCGTCCGCCACGACAGCGGGGCCTGCTCTACCGCTCAGGTATGCGCAGACCCCACCAGGGGTCGACGTGGATGGTGCGCGGGGGCCCGCCCTACGGGACGGGCTCCTGCGCAGACCCTCAGTCAGGGAAGCCGTTCCTTGACCACACGCACGATGCGCACAGCGAGTCGCGGAACGTGCAGCGTCAGCTGCGCCACGACCTGTCCCGCCCCGGCCCGGTCTCGGTGCCCGCCCGGCCCGCCGCTGCTGGCGGTTTCTGCTCGTTGCCCGGCCCGGTCGCGGGGCCCTTCGCCCCCCGGGGGAGGCGCGCCCGCGCCTCCCCGCCACACCCTTGCTGCGGTCCCGGCCCCCTGCCGTGCGGCCCGGGCTGTTTCCCGTCCCGCCGCTGTCCGGCCTGTCCTGGCGCTGGCCCCGGCTGCCCGGCGCTCGCCGCCGGGCCTGTGCCGTCCCGGCTGGTCTCACCCGCTGGCCGGCTCACCCGCCTGTCCGGTCGTCTGCTGCGCTGCTGCTGCTCGCCGTCCGCACGCCTGGTAGTCGGCCGTTGTGCCGGCAGGTCCCGGCTCGTGCGCCTGGCCCGTCGCACGCCTCGTGCCGTCCCGGCCCGTCTCACCCGTTGCCTGCTCGGCCCTGGCCTGCTCAGGCCGCGCCTCGTGAGGGCTACCGCGTGCACGTGGCGCTCGACGCCTCCGCCAGTCCCTCGGTCGAGGCCCACAACGCGGCGGTGCAGCGCATGGTCCAGGCCGGTGTCGTCCCGATGACCTGGTTCTCCCTGGCCGCCGAGTTCCAGCTCGACCCCTCGTTCCACGACGCGCCGCACCGCATGCGCTGAACGATGCTGGAGAACGTGCCGGCCATGGCCATGAGCGCCCCGCTGTGGCGAACAGGCGAGTCCTTCCCCCTGGCGAGGGAGCGTCTGGCCTCCTTGAGGGAGGACCCTTCGGCGGGCGCCGCCTCCAGAGGTCACATGCTGACGGCGTTCGAAGGCGTGGAGAGCCTTGTCCCGACGCCGGCGAGGATCGAGTTGTTCAATCGCCACACGGCAGTGTGCAGCAGCGCGACATCGCTGACGCTGGCCGAGGGATTCCCGGCAGACGAGGCATGTGCCCGGCACATCAGGCGCCGTTCGGTGGAAACGGGTCCGCTGCGCCGAGCCGCGGTGTGCGCGCTGGTCAAGGCTTGAGCATGAAAGGCGTCGATGTCGGCGGTGTCTTGCTGCATGGCGAGCGGCTGTTCGGCCGGGACCAAAGCGAACGCTGCTCCGTGCATCTCGGTTGGTCAGCTTCCTCCCGCGTTGCTCGCAGGCCTCGTCGAGCCGCTCTGTGAGGGCTCGCGGATCTGGCCGTCGGGATGTGGTCGGTGAAGGCGGTGAGTGGGGCAGCGTTCGATGACGAGGAGGGCGGCGTCGTCTGCGGGTTCGTGGCCGACGTGGTCAATCAGGCCGCGGTGGATCTCGCCGACCAGGTTCTCGGGTGTGGATCCGCGATACCGGGCCGCGCGCTGGCTGAGTGGGTAGAAGGCTCCCGAAGGCGAGCGGGCTTCGACGACACCATCGGTGTAAAGCAGCAGCATGTCGCCGGTCTCGAAGGTGAAAGATTCGCTCCGGTGCCTGGAGTCGGGAGGCTGGCACATGCCCAAGGGGGGAGCGGGATGCCGTGCGTGCAGGGCGGTGAGGTGGTGATCGTGCCGCAGCAGGGGCGGCGGGTGGCCGCAGCTGACCATTTCTGCCTGCGCACCCTGGTCGGGGATGTCGAGTAGCAGCGCGGTGATGAAGTGCTCGCCCGGGTCGTGCTCGGTGTCGGCCACCTCCTCCAGATTCCGCGCCACACTCTCCTCCAAGGCCGCCGCGAGGCCCGCCAAGGTGGTGTAGCGGTGGGCGCCCTCACGGAACGCACCCAGCACGACGGACGCCTCACCGATGGCCGCCAGGCCCTTGCCCCGGACGTCACCGATGATCACACGGGTGCCGGGACGGTCGGTACGGGCCAGCGCGAACAGGTCGCCACCGATCCGGGTCTCGTCCCCGGCGGCCAGATACATCCAGGCCACCCGCAGCGGCCCCATCCGGCGCGGCGGTGGCCGCAGCAACGCGAGCTGCGCCGTCTCCGCCACCGACCGTGCCCGGCTCAGTTCCCGGCCGCGCCGCTCGCGCACGTGGCAGACCAAGACCACCAGGGCCGAGAGCAGAGTCAGAGCGGTGATCTGCGCCAGGTGGTTGGAGGTGGCCACCCCGCCGTGAAAAACAGCTATGCACAGTTGCGCGGCCACAGCCAGCGCGCCGACGAGCGCGGTCAGCCGCGGCCCGGCCAAGGAAGCGGTGAGAGCCGGTGCGATCACCAGGAAGGGCCCCAGGTGGACGTCTTGCGGGGTGCGCAGGTCCGCCAGGGTGATCGCGACGATCAGAGCCAAGGGGACCGCCACCGCCCCGCGGCCCGAGAGCTGTGCCAGCAACCGGTCCACCGACGCACGCCGCGCGTTCATACAACCGGTGTACCCCAGTTCCCGGGGACACGCCCGTGCGCCAGGGCCTCGCCATCGGCCGGCCTGCCGGGCAGGGGCAGCGACTACCGGCGGCATGAGGCGGGAGCGCCGCCGTGTCACTGTGTGGTCAGCCCGCGACACTACGACGTGACCGCCTGTCTGCTGGACGCGGCTGGCCGAACCGGTCTGGACCACTAGGGTTCGTCAGGGGCTGACCGGCCCGAAGACAGAGAGATGTGCGACCCCGCGCGCGGGGTCGCACATCGTGTCGTCTGGGATGGGGACTCGGCTCAGCGACCGCCACCGCCGTGGCCGCCACCGCCGTGGCCTCCGCCACCGCCGTGGCCTCCGCCACCGCCGTGGCCGCCACCGTAGCCTCCGTCACCGTGACCGCCGTAGCCGCCGTAGCCGCCGTGGCCGTAGCCGCCGTAGCCGCCGTAGCCGCCGTGGCCGTAGCCGCCGTAGCCGCCGTGGCCACCGTGGCCGTAGCCGCCGTAGCCCCAGTCGTCATCGTCGTCGCCCCACCAGCCGCCGTGTCCACCGCGGCCGTGGTCTCCGTGGCCGCCGCCCCAGTCACTGCTGTAGGAGCTGTGAACGTTGGCAGGGCTCGCCGAGGCGGTGCCCGCCACGCCGATCGCGGCTCCGCCTGCCAGCAGCAGACCCGTGGCGGACAGTGCGACAAGGTGCCGCGTGCGTGTTGCTCGCATGGTAATTACCTTCCATCGTCTCTCACGGCCCCCGGAGGGAGACGCGAGGTGGAAGGCCGCCGCCGCACGGAAGGACGCGCGGCGCGGTCTTCAGATGTCACCGCGAGAGATCATGTGTACACGACACGTATTTGCGGTCGACGCCTGCGGCCCACCTTGGACGCTGGCGCGTCGTCAGATGCCGCGGCTGAGGTCGGAGGAGATGCCCCGGGACCTCGCCGGCCGCTCATGCCGTGCACTCGCGGCTTTCACTCATTGAGGCTAGTACCCCACTCGCCACTTGGCACCTCAGCGAACCGGGTTGTCGTCCGGCGGGCGCGGGACGCGGACCACGCCCTTCTGGATGACGGTGATGGCGAGCCGCCCGTCACGGGGGCGGATGCGGGCCTGGCCGAGGCCGCGGCCGCCGTGCGCGGACGGCGACTCCTGATCGTCCCTTCGAAGCAGTCCCTCTCCGGGCCCCTGCCGGTGACATCGGCCCTACAGCAGTGGCAGCCAGGCAGGACACGACCAGGTGGTCCGCCCGCACTCGTGAGCCCACGACGAACCGAGGTCCCAGCGCTCGGTATCCCGGGCGACAAAGCGCCGGGCGACGGGCGGCCTTTCGTCCGTGACCGCACACGGTTGTCCGCGACCGATGACTCCGTGCGGGTCTGATGTCAGTGCTGTCTCTTACAGTTCCGCCGCCGTGTCCGGGACAGTGAGCAGCAAGGGGTGGCAGTATGTGTCCGCAGACGTCGTGATCCGCGCGTTCCGGTTCGCTCTGGGCGTCACAGCCGCGCAGCTCGCCGATCTCGACCGGCATGTCGGCGCGTCCCGCTGGGCGTTCAGCGCGGCCAAGGCCGACTCGCGGACCGGCACGGACGGCCTGTGCCCGGTGCCGGCACGAGGTCGACACCTGCGCTTTCCAGTCGGCCTTCAGTGACGTGGACGCGTGCCGGTGCGGGAGTCGGGCCAGTTCTTCCACGCCTGGAAGAAAGCGGGTGCGGCCGGCTGCGAAGTATCGGGCGGCCCGCGACGTACTGTGGCCCTCCGTAGATGACCGCGACACCGAGGCGATCGTCCGCATCGTCAATTCAGCACTGCTCGCCGAACTCCGTGAGCGCCAGACCGAGGAGGCTCCGTGATCCTGATGGCCGCGGCGGATACTGGTGGACCGGTCCTGCCGTGGTGGGCGACCATTGTGATCGTGGTGGTGGGGGCACCGTTCATGGCGGTGCGTCTGTACCGAAGCCCAGCACGCGTGTCACCGACGTCCCGGGGCAACACACCTAGCCACACCTAGCGCTCCCTGTCACAGGCGCTCGCGTCACCCCCGGTGGCGGACTTCAACCACGGTGAGACGGAGATGCGCCGCCACGACCGTACCGGCACGCCCGCGCCGCACAAGGACTGCTGCACGGCTACTGGCTACTGTCCGTGGCCTGGCGGACGTGCGGACGTCACCACCTCGCGGGCCGGAGCCTCGCTGCTTGAGCAGGGGACACCGGTCCGCCGGGCAGTGACGTTCGCCCGGATCGACATCACGGACGCCGCGAGCATCGCCTGCGCCGCGAAGCAGGTGGTGGCCGACCACCCGGACCTCAACGTCCTGGTCACGATGGCCGGCGTGATGCACGCCGAGGACTGGCGCGATCCCGCGTCGTTTCGCCACCGCCCAGGACACGGTGGCCACGAACGTGCTCGGTCCGATCCGGCTCATCGCCGCGTTCGTCGAGCACCTCCAGACGCGGCCGGACGCCACGATCATGACCGTCTCCTCCGGCCTCGCCTTCCTACCACTCAAGATCACGCCGAGCTACAACGCCTCGAAGGCCGCGATCCACACGCTCAGCGAGTCCGTCCGGCTGCAACTGGCCGGCACCTCGGTGAAGGTCGTGGAGCCGGTACCGCCGGCCGTCCGTACCGCGCTGCTCCCCGGGCACGAGGACGACGAGCGGTCGATGCCCCTCGACGAGTTCGTCACGGAGGTGGTCGGTCTGATCGAGGCCGAGCCCGACGCCAAGGAGATCCAGGTCGAGCGCGTGAAGTTCCTGCGCTACGGCGAGGCGCGCGGCGACTACGACCAGGTCGTCGCTGCCGTCAACGGCTGAGCGGCCTACCAACGGCACAGCCGCTGATGGAGACGGTGTCCTACGTGGTGAGGCGGACGTGAAGCGGTTCGTGGTCGAGGAGTGCCGCGCTGCCGGCATTCAGGTGCAGCCGGCCGACACCGCGGCCTGCCAGCGGCCACGAGAAACGGGCCGAGGCCGACCGCACCGACGCTCCGGCAGGGCGCGCGACGGCCACGGTGCGCGGGAACACCGCTCGGTACGGTTACGCGCCGAGCGGGTCAACTGATCCCGTCAGGCTGCCGAGCCGGTCAGGGCGGTCTTGGCCGCAAGCAGGAGATCGCTGATCATCGGATTCGGGTCGCCTCTGCGGCTCGCCAGGACGACTTGGCTGGACGGAGCGCCCTCGATCGGGACAGTGACGAGCTCGGGACGCAGGGAGCTGCGCCGATCACCGACCGGCAACACGGCGATCGCCTCGCCGTTCGCGACGAGTTCGAGCTTGTCCTCGTAACTCTCGATCGGCGGTACGCCGGCGCCGAGGATGCGGTAGGAGGTCCATTCCTCGGTTCCGAACGCGCACGGCGCTGCCTCTTCGTCGGCCAGTTCCTCCGCGGTCACCGACGCGCGGCCGGCCAAGGGATGGCCGCGCGGTACCACGAGCATCCGAGGCTCCTCGTACAGCGGGGCGGTGGACACGTCGTCGGCGGCGAGTGGCAGCGGGGCTCGCCCGATCAGTGCGTCGACGCGCTTGTCGGGCAGCGCCCCGACACCACGGCAACTCAGATGCCTGGTGATGATGTCGGCGTCCGGGTGGCGGCGGCGCAGTTCCCGTACGGCGGCAGTGATCACCAGGTCCTCGACGTAGCCGATGACGATGCGTTCGGTCCTGGCTTGTTCACGCACGGCCAGCTCGGCCTGGCGGGCGGCCTGCAGCAAGGCCTGGGCCCGGGGAGGAACGCCTGACCGGCCCGAGTGAGCCGGGTACCTTGCGATGTGCGGTCCAGCAGCCGTGAGCCGAGATGTTTCTCGAGGCGTTGGATCTGGCGGCTCAAGGCCGGCTGCGCCACGTGCAGGTCGGCGGCGGCCCGGCCGAAGTGCTGGTGCGCCGCCACCACGGTGAAGTAACGCACCAGCCGCAGTTCCAGGTCCTGTCCGAGATCATTCACCGTTCCAGCCTACGTGTCATGCCCTTCGGAATGACCAGGTTCCCGAACGGGTCTCGAGGGACCTTGCCGTCCTGGGGCCTGACTGAAGGGGCACGGTTTCCCTGAGAAGGCGACAGCGTGACGAAGGCGATTCAGTTCTCAGGAACCGGCACCTCGGCGTACCGCAGAACCTCCGGCCCGCCCGCTTCGTGGAGGCCCGGGCATGGTGCCGCCGGCGGAGGGCACCTTCCTGTGCGGCTCGCGGAAGGGGAAGGGGGCACATGTCATCGCGGTGACCTCCAGCCGACGCGAGCGGTCCCTGCGCAGGCTCCGCGCCGATCATTTGTCCGGATGGTTCGGCGGAATCAGTCCCACCGTCCCCCGGCGTCCGGGACGGTCGCCTTCAGACCCGTTCCCTCTCACGGCGCGCACGGAGGAAATCCACCAACAACGCCCGGTCCGACGATGACGCTTGGGTCGACCTGTGTCCTGCGGTAGCGCAGCAGCGCCGTCAGCTCTCCTGCTTTTGCCATGTCCCCCCGTCCCTGGGCCGCGGACGCTCCTTGCCGTCGATGCCGGTGTGCCGGCCGGAGTGCAGGACATCGGCGGAGTTTCTCCGCGTGGGGTCGGGCCTCATGGCGAGGACGAGCTTCGCCATGTGGGCCTTCTGCTCCTCCGGGTCCCACAGACCGGCCGGTTCCGGGGTCGAGCCGTCCCAGTAGGCGTGCGGCGCCCAGTTCCCGCGCGTGTCCTTGACCTCCTCCACGGCGCCGTTCGGGCCCTGCCGGGTGACCGCGCCGCGGTACGGCTCGTCCGAGGGACGCGACGGGTCCTGGAGGGGCGGCGCGGTCGCCATGGTGGCCGTCACCAGTGCCTGGGCGGCGTGCCGCCAGGAGTAGCCCTTGAGGAGTTCGTACAGATGGTCCGCTTCCCCGCGCGCGCCCCGCAGGTTCGTCCGCAGGTTCTCGATGGCCGTGGCCCACGCCTGCGCCCGCGAGTTGGCGCCGCCCGCGACCTCCTTGCCGCTGGCCGAGTCGACGTTGAAGGGCGCGTCGACGACCCCCATGAAGGAGCCGTCGGTCACCTGCTTCAGGAACTGGGCCGCGCCGCTCTCCCCGTTGACCAGGACGGGGAGGCTGCGCCCCGCTCCCTCGGTGGCGACCAGCCCGAAGCCCTCGTGCAGCGACGGCATGATCACCGCGTGGGTGGTCTCCCGGTCGTGCTCCAGGTCCGCCGGGTTCTTGCTGAAGGGGAGCATGATGACCCCGCCCGCGCCGTGGGTGTCGACGATCGACTTCCACTTGGCGTAGTTCTCCGGGTCCTTCTCCGGGTGCGGAGTGCCGCGGATCGTCATCCGGACGTCGAGACCGCGGCCGCCCTGGTTCTTCGGGCGGCGCAGGATGCCGATCGCCTGGACGGCCGCCTCCACGCCCTTGATCTGGTCCGCGGCCCGTCCCGGCAGCAGCACCTTGAGCTTGCGCGGCAGGTGCATCAGGTACTTGGCCTGGTTGAGCAGGGACGGCTCGACCGGCTCGCCGACCTCGGTGCCCGGGACGAAGTCGTGCAGCGCGGGGACGCGCAGCACCCCCTCCGAGAGCCGTTCGGCCTCCTTGGCGAGCAGCGATCCCACGCCGGCCACCAGATCGGCCTTCTGCATGGCCTTGCGCTCTTTGATGGCTTTCTCGGCACCCTTCTTCGGCGCCTCCTTGATCTTGTCGAGGCGTACGGGACTGGTGTGCAGGAAGTGCACCACCCGGGCGCCGGGATACCAGGCGTCGCGGATCTTCTGCGCGGCGGGACCGGAGAACCGGGAGTGGCCGATGACGATGTCGAAGGCGTCCTTGGCGGTCGGCAGCTTGTACTGGCCCGGCGAGCCCTTGGCGACCACGTCGAGGCGGTCGCGGCCCTCCTCCACGCCGGGCACCGAGGCGTTGACGATGTGGGCGCCGCCGTGCTGGGCGGTCGTCCTGTCGTGGTCGTAGTCGTCGTGCGCGTTGACGGTGAGCAGGGTGACGTCGTGGTCGTGGTGGAGCCCTTTGACCAGCTCCATGTTGAAGACCGGGACGCCGCCGAGACCGAGCCCGCTCTCGTCGCAGACCACCAGCACCCTGCGGCGCTCGCCCGTGCCCGTCGCGCGCTCGCCGGTGTCCGTCATCATGCGCTGCACGGCGTCCGGCCGCGCGGCGCTGCGCTGCACCGGGGCGCCGTGCGCGTGGCCGTGGCCGTCCCCGGCATGATGCCCCGCGGACGCCGGGGCGTCGGCCAGCCGCTCGTTGGCGCTCGCCGCCCGCTCGAACGGGTCGCCGGGGTCCGACACCCGCACACCGTCGCCGCGGTCGGTGCCCGCGACCGGACCCTTGCGCTGCTGGGAGACGTGGGTCAGCTCGTGCCAGAGGGTCTTGTCGTCGATGCTGCCGCTCCCGGAGACGATGTCGTCGCCCACGGTGTAGGCGTGCGCGCGCACGTTCGCTGCGGACCGCTGGGCCACCATGTCCGTGTGTAGCCGCACATCGGAGAAGTCCTCCTTGAAGTGGGCCTCGGCCTTCGCGCGTTTCGCCGGGTCCAGCGGAGTACCGCTTCGGGACGTCACGCGCTTGATCTCCGCGCCCGCGTCCAGCTGCGCGCTCTGCGCAGCCTCCTCGCCGGGCAGTTGCCCGGCGAGCCGCAGCGCCTGCACCACGGCGGCGTTCCCGGCAGCGCGCTGGAGGGAGAGCAGCCGCTGCTGCGGGGCGGACGACGGTTGGCGCGTCGCCGGTGCGGCCTTCGACGCCCGC
The DNA here is from genome assembly GCF_040683715.1 of Streptomyces sp. NPDC093260. NCBI lineage: Bacteria > Bacillati > Actinomycetota > Actinomycetes > Kitasatosporales > Streptomycetaceae > Streptomyces > Streptomyces sp. NPDC093260. The sequence continues at coordinate 16,386 of NZ_JBFBEK010000008.1, read as the reverse complement.
TGCTCGTCCCGGCTCTCCTTGCGTATGCTCATCGGGGTCCTCGTGGTCGGTGGTCCGTCGCGCCAGGATAGGAAGGCGCCCGGCAGGCGGCTGCGGTAAGGAGGGCAATCCTAGGGGCAGTTGAACGCACGGCAAGGACAGCTCGACCTGCGGGTGAAAGGTGGTTCGATTCAACCCGTGGGCCGGCCGGACACACCGGGGCGGCGCTGCCAGGGGAGCGGACCGCCGGACGGGCGGTGGTCGACGCCGAGCGCGTCCAGCGGGCACGGTGTCCGGCCATGCGCGCCTCGAACTCCGCCACGTCCCGCTCGGCCCGGGGCCGGCAGGTCGGACCACGTCAGCTCGGCCACCGCGGCGAGCCGGGGAAACACCTGGTAGTCCAGGCGCTGCGGGGTATCCATGGCCTCGGACCAGGCATTGCCCTGGGCGCCGGCCACCCGCCCGCCCTGCTCCTCGGTGAGGCCCGCCGGGACGGGCTCGAACCTGTAGACGTCGGCGAGTGTGCGCACGTAGCCGACGGGCACCGGCTCGCCCTGCGCCGCCCGCCGGTGGTCCAGGCAGAGGTGTTCCTCAGGACAGATCACCGCCTTGTGGCCCGCGCGAACGGCCGCGACGCCGCGATGGAGGTCCTGGAGGACGGAGAGCGGACGGCCGCTCCAGCCGCCCACCTTGTCCGCGCCGCCACCCGGGCCACCCACAACCTGGTCAACCGTCCTCGGGGACCAATGGACCCTGCTCCCTCCGTACCCAACTGGGGAGGGGAGTCTGTTCGCCGACAGGGGAGACGGTGCGCGCCCTCCTGTGCTGAGCGGCGGGCGCGATGAACGTGGGGCGCTTCGCCGGCCTCTGAGGTCCCCGACCGCAGGCCCGGTCGGAACTGCCCCCAGGGCGCCGCCCACGCTGCCGATCCGGTGTCCGAGGCTCTCCTACCGTGGTGACCCGACATGATCAGGCGAGCACGGCATGCGCGAGGTGGAGATCTGTGAGCGCTCTATTCGACGATGCGGACGGCGAATTCCTCGTGCTGGTGAACGGCGAGGGGCAGCATTCGCTCTGGCCCGCGGTCGTCGACGTCCCGGCGGGCTGGAAGGCGGTGCACGGCGTGGACACCCGGCAGAACTGCCTGGAGTACATCGACACGCACTGGACGGACATGCGGCCGGCCTCTCTCGTGGAGGCCATGAAGAGGGAGGACCGGGACCGGGCCGGGGCCGGGCGGGCGTAGGCAGCGCCGCCTCTCCGGCGCTGCCGGGAACGGCGCGGCAACCCGCTCCCGCCGCTCGACGCACCCCCGCCCCGCCCGAGGAAATTGGAGCCCAGATTGTTCTCACCCTCCGTCAGACAGCAGGGCCTGTGGTTTCTGAGCCGGCAGGAGGACCGGTCGCCGACCTACAACGTGCCGGCCGCCCTCAGGCTGGAAGGAGAGCTGGACCGAGAGGCCCTTCGGCTCGCGCTGAGCGATGTGGCGGCCCGCCACGAGAGCCTGCGCACCGTCTTCGAGGTCGTCGACGACGCTCTGTGCCAGCGGGTGCTCGACCCCGAGGACGGCGGAGCGGCACTGCCGGAGACACAGGTCGCCGAGGCGGAGCTCGACGCGACGCTGGTCCGGCTCGCCCGGGCGCCCTTCGACCTCGGCCGGGACCGCCCGTTCCGGCCCCACCTGCTCACCGTCGGCGCGCGCACCCACGTACTGCTGCTGTCGATGCACCACATCGCCACCGACGGCGCTTCTCAACGGCCACTGTGGCGGGACCTGAGCGAGGCGTACCGGGCTCGTCTGGAGGGACGGGCGCCCGACTGGGATCCGCTGCCCGTGCAGTACCGCGACTACGCCGCCTGGCAGCGCGACGTGCTCGGCAGCCGCTCGGACCCGGAGAGCGAGGCGGCCCGGCAACTGGCCTACTGGCGCCAGGCACTGGCAGGTCTGCCGGAGGAGGCGCTGATCCGGCCGGACCGCGCTCGGCCCGCCACCCCGACGCACCGCAGCGTGGCCCACACCGTCGACTGCCCCGCAGAGCTCCACACCCGGCTGCTGGAGGTCGCCCAGGAGACCGGCAGCACCCTGTTCATGGTGCTGCACGCGGCGGTCGCCGTCCTGCTGGCCCGCACCGGCGCGGGTGAGGACGTCCCGATCGGCGTGCCGGTCGAGGGCCGGGACGACGAGGCCCTGGAGGACCTCGTCGGCTTCTTCGTCAACACGGTCGTCCTGCGCACCGACGTCACGGGCAACCCCTCCTTCCGCGAGCTGCTCCAGCGCGTCCGCGAGGCGGACCTCGCCGCCTGGTCCCACCAGGACGTCCCGTTCGACTGGGTGGTCGAGGAGCTGAACCCGGCGCGCTCCAGCAAGCGCAACCCGCTCTTCCAGGTGCTGATGACCCTGGCCGACGGTGACGCGTCGCCACCCCGGATGCCCCGGCTCCGCACGCGCGTACATGCCGTGGACATCGGCAGCGCGAAGCTTGACCTCGCGTTCGGTTTCGCAGCGCGCCGCGCGGACGACGGAACGCCGGGCCCGCTCGTGGTGACGGTCGAGGGCAGCGCCGACCTCTACGAAGAGGCCACGGTACGGGCCGGCGCCGAGCGGCTGGTCCGGGTGCTGAGCGCCGTGGCCGCCGATCCGGGCACCGCGATCCAGGACATCGACCTGCTCGACGGGCCGGAGCGTGATCTGCTGCTCACCGACTGGGCGGGCACGCTCGGCGACCTTCCCACCACCCATCTGACCGCGTTGTTCGAGGCGCAGGTCGCCCGCCGCCCGGAAGCCGTCGCGGTGGTGGACGGCGCCGAGCGGCACACCTACGCGGAGGTCAACGCCCGCGCGAACCGGCTCGCCCGGCTGCTGCGTGCCGGCGGAGCGGGACCGGAGGACCGGATCGCCGTGCTCCTGCACCGCTCCGCGGACCTGGCCGTCGCGCTGCTCGCCGTCCTGAAGACCGGAGCGGCCTATCTGCCGGTCGACCCGAGCCATCCGGCCGAACGCATCGCCGTCCTCCTGGAGGAGGCGCGGCCCAGCCAGGTGATCACGTCCGAGTCCGCGGGCGCCGCACTGCCCGAGTGGCCGGCGGCGTCCATCCGGCTCGGCGAGGCCACCACCGAGGCGCAACTCGCCGCCCAGGACCCCGCGGACCTCGTCGACGCCGACCGGACCACCGCGCTGGACGCCCGCCATCCGGCGTACGTGATCTACACCTCCGGCTCCACGGGACGTCCCAAGGGCGTCGCGGTCGCACACGCCGCCGTGGTGGCACTTCTGGACGCCACCCGTCAGCACTTCGCCTTCGGCCCCGACGACGTGTGGTCCTGGTTCCACTCGTACGCCTTCGACGTGGCCGTCTGGGAGATGTGGGGCGCCCTCGCCCACGGAGGCACCCTGGTCACCGTCCCCTACGACGTGTCCCGGTCGCCCCTGGACTTCCTGATGCTGCTGGCCGAGGAACGGGTGACCGTGCTGTGCCAGACGCCGTCCGCCTTCTACCCGCTCGCCCAGGAGGACGCCCGAAGGACGCCCGAACTGTCCCTGCGCACCGTGATCTTCGCCGGGGAGGCCCTTGACCTCGCGCAGCTCGGCGCCTGGTACGAACGGCATCCGGACGACCGCGTGACGCTGGTCAACATGTACGGCATCACGGAGACGACGGTGCACAGCACCCATCTGGCGCTCGACGCGGGCATGGCGGCCGAGGCCGCGGGCCGCAGTCCGGTCGGACGGCCCCTCGCGGGATCGCGAGCGTTCGTCCTGGACCAAGGGCTGAAGCCGGTTCCGGTCGGCGTCGTCGGCGAGCTGTACCTGGCAGGGCCCCAGCTGGCCCGCGGCTACCTCAACCGGCCCGGGCTGACCGCGGAACGCTTCGTGGCCTGCCCCTTCGAAGGCACCGGCGAACGGATGTACCGAAGCGGAGACCTGGTCCGCTGGACGCGCCACGGCGGACTGGAGTACGTGGGCCGCGCCGATCAGCAGGTCAAGCTCCGCGGCTTCCGAGTGGAACTGGGCGAGATCAGGTCCGCCCTCGCCCAGCACCCCGGCGTCGTGCGCAGCGCCGTCGTCGTCCGCGAGGACAGGCCGGGTGACAAGCGGTTGGTCACCTATGTCGTGGCCGGTGAAGCCGGTGTGTCCCCGAGCGAACTGCGCAGTCGTCTTCAGCAGGCGCTGCCCCCGTACATGGTGCCGACGGTCGTGCTCGTCGACGACCTCCCGCTGACGGTGAACGGCAAGCTCGACGTCCGGTCCCTGCCCGCGCCCGGCGGCAGCGCCCGGCCGGGCGGACAGGCCCCCATCTCGACCCGCGAGCAGATCCTCTGCGACCTGTTCGCCGAGGTGCTCGGCGTGCCCCTGGTGAATCCCGGAGACGGCTTCTTCGAACTCGGAGGCCACTCGCTGCTCGCCACCCAGCTGGTGAACCGCGCGCGCTCGGTGCTCGGCGTGGAGCTGCACGTGCGGGACGTGTTCGAGCACCCGACACCTGCCGATCTGGCCCGAGTAGCCCGCGAGGCGTCCGCCGACCGACCGGCGCTCGTCCCCGCCGCCCGCCCGGAGCGCGTCCCGCTCGCCTTCCAGCAGCACGGACTCGCCTTCGTCCAGAGGTTCAACGGACTCACCAGCGCCTTCAACAACCCCTACGCCGTGCGGCTGTCCGGCGCCCTGGTCCCCGAGACACTGCGCCTCGCCCTCCAGGACGTCATCGACCGGCACGAACCGCTGCGCACGGTCTACCGGACCGCCGACGGCGAACCGCACCAGGTCCTGCTGGACCACCGCACCTGGCAGCCGGGTTTCTGGGAGGTGCGGGACTGCGAACCCGACCGCCTGGACGAGCGGCTGCGAGCGGAGGCGGACCGTCCCTTCGACCTCTCCGCCGAGCTTCCGCTGCGTGCCCTGCTGCTGCGCACTGGGGCCGAGGAGCACGTGCTCATGCTGAACTTCCACCACATCGCGGCCGACGGATGGTCGGTGGATCTGCTCTTCTCCGACCTGGCCACCGCCTTCGCCGCCCGCTCCGCCGGGCAGCCGCCGGACTGGCCGCCGCTGCCCGTCCAGTACGCCGACTACGCGCTGTGGCAGCGGTCCTTGTTCGCCGCGGACGAAGTCACCGGCCGGATACGCGACGAGCACCTCGACTACTGGGTCGAGACCCTGCGCGATCTGCCCCGACCGCCGGGGTCGGACACCGGCCGGCCGCGACCGGAGGACGCCGGCCGGCACGGCGCCCGCGTCACCGTCGGCATCGACGCCGACCTGCACGCCCGGCTCGTCGAACTGGCGCAGAGCCACCAGGCCACGCTGTTCATGGTGCTGCACGCCGCCTTCGTCAGCCTGCTGCACCGCAACGGCGCCGGAACCGACATCCCGATCGGCATCAACGCCTCCGGCCGCGACGACGACGCTCTGCGCCACCTCGTCGGCATGTTCGTCAACACCCTCGTCCTGCGTGTCGACGCCAGTGGCGCGCCGACCTTCCGCGAGCTGCTCGGCCGGGTGCGGGAGACCGACCTCGAAGCGACCATCCACCAGGACGTCCCGTTCGAGCTGGTCGTCCGCGCGGTCAACCCGCCGCGCACGACCGCCCCGAACCCGCTCTTCCAGGTCATGTTCAGTGTCGCCACCTCGCATGCGGCCCTCCGGACCGAACTGGCCGGGCTGCGCACGGAGGTGACCGCGCTGGAGACCTCCGCGCCCACCTTCGACCTCACCCTGAACCTGACCGAGCACCGGACCGCCGACGGCAAGCCCGGTGGCATCACCGGAGCGCTGGAGTACGACACGGCCCTGTTCGCCCATGGCACCGCCCGCGCCATGGCCGAGGAGTTCGCCGCGCTGGTGGCCGAGTTCGCGGCGGACCCCGCCCGGCGGATCACCGGAGAGCGCGCGGACGAGGAGCACGGGGCGAGCAGCCCGGCCGGCCTCCCGCACCAGCCGGAGCGCGGCCGGACCGAGGGCGACCGAAACCCCGGGACGCCCGAGGACGCGGCGGTCGGCCGGTACACGGAGGCGGTCGCGGCGGTCTTCGCGAAGGTGCTGGGAGTTCCGTCCGTCGGCCCGGAGGACAACTTCTTCAACCTCGGCGGGTACTCGCTGCTCGCTGCCGAACTGGTGGAGGAACTGCGGTCGTCCCTGGGCGTCCAGGTCGCGGTGAGAGACCTCTTCCGTGCCCCGACCGTGACCGGCCTGATCCGGCAGACGCGGATGGCCGAACGGGAGAGGAACCTGACGCTGCTGCCCCTGCGGACCACCGGCGAGCGGCCTCCGCTGTTCTTCGTCCACCCCGCGATGGGCCTCAGCTGGTGCTACTCGCACTTCCTCCGCCACGTCCCCCCGGACCGGCCCGTGTACGGTCTCCAGGCTGACGGGGAACCGCCGCGGCCGGCGACCGTCGAGGCCGTGGCCGACGGCTACCTGGCCGCGATCCGCAAGGTGCAGCCCCACGGTCCGTACCACCTGCTGGGATGGTCCTTCGGCGGGCTGGTGGCGCAGGCCATGGCGACCCGGTTGCTCCAGGACGGTGACGACGTCGGTCTCCTCGCCCTCCTGGACTCCTACCCGGTACCGCCGGGCGACGCCGAGCCGCCCGACCTCCACAAGGCGGTGTCCTCGCTGCTGCACGACACCTCCCGGCTGACGGCCGACCACCGGCTGCGGGACGTCGAGGACGCTGTGCGGTTCCTGCGCACCGAGGACCTGATCCTGGGCGAGTTCGACGAGAGCACGATCCGCGCCGCCCTCGCCGCGACCACCCACCACATCGACCTCGCCAACCGCTTCGTCCCACGCCCGTACACCGGGGACGTCCACTTCTTCCGCGCCATGGGCGACGCGGGCGAACCGCCGTCACCGGAGCTGTGGAAAGAGTTCGTCCAAGGCCGGTTCCTGGTGCACGAACTTCCCTGCGGGCACCAGGAGATGGCCGATCCCGAAACGGCCGCCCGGATCGGCGCGAAGGTCACCGAGGCGCTGTCCGAGGACCATGCGGAGCGACCTGCGACCGGCCGGCGAGACGGCGACGGCCAGGGCGAATGCCTCCGGTCTGCCGCTCGTACCGCCGGTCCCGGCGCGCCGCGCCGATAGCGTGGATCTACCGAACAAGTGTTCCTGGCCTGCCGGAACTCCCGACAAGTGGTGATGGTGAGCGTGGACGACAAGACTCGGCCGGGTGTGCGCGAGGTGTTCGCGGACGTCCTGGGTGTGGCATCGGTGGGGGCGGAGGATTCGTTCCTCACTCTGGGGGGTGACTCGCTGACGGCGATGCGGCTGGTCGACCGCCTCCGAGCGGAGTTCGGTGCCCGGCTGGACCTGCGGGACGTCTTCGACGCGCCGTCCCCCGCCGCCCTGGACGCCGTGCTGGACACCCGGCCGCCGCTGGCGGGCGACAGCCCGCGGGCCCCCCGGCCGGCCACCGCACCGCCGGGGGACCGCGCACCGTTGTCGGACGCGCAGCGAGGGGTGTGGTTCCTGGAGCGGCTCCACGGGCCGGGCCCCGGCCTCACCCTGCCGCTGGCACTGCGGCTCGGCGGCCCGCTGGACAGGGAGGCGATACGGGCCGCGGTCGACGACGTGGTCCTCCGGCACGAGGCGCTGCGCACCGTCTGCGTCGACGGCGGATCGGCGCTGAAGCTGATCGAGGCCCGTGCGGGGTTCCACGTCGAACGGGTCGCGCGGAGCGAGCTGGACGCGAGACTCGCGGACCTCTCCTCGTACGCCTTCGACCTCAGCCGGGAGACTCCGCTGCGCACGTGGCTCCTCGAAGTCACGCCGGAGGAGCACACGCTGCTCCTGCTGACGCACAGGATCGCCGTGGACGAGCCCTCCCTCGCGCTCCTGACCAGGGACATCGGCACGGCCTACACGGCGCGGCGGGAAGGGACCGCCCCGTCATGGCGCCGGCCGCTGCCCGGCTCCTTCGGCCTCGCCCGCCGGCAAGAGGCGGATCGCCCGGAACCGTTCGACCCGGAGCGCCTTGAGGCACGCCGGAAGGCACTTGCGGGAATGCCCGACGAACTCGGCCTCCCGCACGACCGCACCCGGCCGGGAAACCCGTCGCATGACACCGGTGAGATCCGGTTCCGTGTCCGGGCCGCCGAGCACCGCGCACTCGCCGCGGTGGCCCGGGCCCGGCAGGGCACGATGTTCATGGTCCTCCAGGCCGCGGTGGCCGTTCTGCTCGGCAGACTCGGCGGCGGTGACGACATACCCCTGGGCACCCGGGCCGAGAACCGTCCCGAGGGCGCACCGGACGAAGCGATCGGCCAGTTCTCCAATCTGCTGGTCCTGCGCACGGACATCTCCGGCGATCCTGCCTTCGAGGATCTGGTGGCGCGGGTCCGCGAGGCGAACCTCGACGCGTACGCCGACCGGGATCTGCCCTTCCGGCGACTGGTGGAGACGATCAACCCGCCGCGCTCGCTCTCCCGGCACCCGCTCTTCCAGGTCCTCCTCACCATGGGGACGTGCCTTCCGCCGCTCGGCCTGCCCGGCCTCGAAGCACGGCTGCACGAAGGACCGCCCGTCCCCACCGGACACGACCTCACCTTCGACTTCGGCGAGCGCCGTGCCGGGGACGGCGCCCTCGACGGCATCGACGTGCGCGTCGGATACAGCCGCGACCTCTTCGACGCGACGACCGCACGAGAACTGGGGGAGCGGCTGTCGCGAGTGCTCTCCGCCGTGGCCGAGGACCCCCGGCGCAGGATCGGCCGGATCGACATCCTCGATGCGGCCGAGCGGCACAGACTTCTCGTCGAGTGGAACGACACCTCGTTCGGCGTCCCCGCCCTCACCCTGCCCGACATGCTGGAGGCCCAGGTCGCGCGCACCCCCGACCTGCCCGCGGTCCAGATGGGCGACACCGTCCTGACCTACGCCGAACTCAACGCGCGTGCCAACCAGCTGGCACGCCACCTGATCAGCCACGGTGTCGGTGCGGAGAGCGTGGTGGCACTGGCGATGCCGCGCTCGGTCGACGTCATCGTGGCGCTCTGGGCGACGCTGAAGGCCGGCGGCGCCTACCTGCCCATCGACCCGGGCTACCCCGGCGAACGCATCCAGTACATGCTCCAGGACGCCCGGCCGGTCCTGACCCTGACAGAACCGGTCGATGTCGCGCACCTGCCGGCGACAGACATCACCGATGCCGACCGGGTGCGGCCACTGCTGCCCGGGCATCCCGTCTACGTCATCTACACCTCGGGCTCGACCGGCCTCCCCAAGGCGGTGGTGATGCCGGGCGCTTCCCTGGTCTCCCTGCTGACCTGGTACGAGACGACGCTGACGCCCGGGCGGATGGCACAGTTCTCCTCCCTGAGCTTCGACACGTCCGCTTTCGAGGTGCTCTTCGCCACCACCAGCGGTGGCTGCCTCGTCGTGCCGCCCGAGGAGGTGCGGCGCGACGTCGAGCTGTTCGCCCGGTGGCTGGCCGACCATCGGGTCCACGACATGAATCTGCCGAATCTGGTGCTGGACGCGCTCTGCGAGGTCTCCGAGCGCACCGGTGCCGAGTTCCCCGAACTGCGGATGATCGCGCAGGGCGGCGAGGCCCTGACTCTCTCGCCACGCCTCAAGACCTTCTTCACACCCCCGCGCCGTCGGCTCGACAACTACTACGGCCCCACCGAGACCCATCTGGCGATCGCCCAGTCCTTCCCGCGGGACGTGGACGACTGGCCGGACGAACCGCTCCTCGGCAGACCGATCGGCAACATGCGCGGCCACGTCCTCGACGGGCGCCTGCAACCCGTACCGGTGGGCGTGGTCGGCGAGCTCTACCTGGCGGGCGAACAGCTCTCCCGCGGATACCTCAACCGCCCGGCCCCGACCGCCTCCCGCTTCGTCGCCAACCCGTTCGACGCTCCAGGGACCCGGATGTACCGCACCGGCGACCTGGTGCGCCGGCGCAAGGACGGCAGCCTCGTCTTCCTCGGCCGGGTCGACCACCAGGTGAAGATCCGCGGGTTCCGGGTGGAGCTGGGCGAGATCGAGACTGTGCTGCGGCGCCATCCGAGCGTGGCCCGGACCGCCGTGCTCGCCGTCGAGGACCGTCCCGGGAGCAAGCGCCTGGTCGCCTACGTCGTCTCGGAGTCCGGTCCCGTGGACGTGGCCGCGCTGCGCGCGCACGTCGCCGAGGCGCTGCCCGACTACATGGTGCCGTGGGCCTTCGTGCAGCTCGACGAGATGCCGCTCAACCCCAACCGGAAACTGGATCGAGCGGCGTTGCCCCGGCCCACCCGCGACGCCGTGCGCCGTGCACCGCGCACGGCCTTGGAGACGTCGCTGTGCGAGATCTACGCCGAGGTGCTCGGCGCATCCGACGTGACCGTCGACGACAGCTTCTTCCACCTCGGAGGCGGCTCCCTGACCGCCCTCCGGCTGACCCGGCGCATCGAGGCCCTGCTGGGCGTCGATGCGCCCGTGCGGCTGCTGTTCGAGAACCCCACGCCGGCCGGACTCGCCCAGCTGCTCACCACCGACGGCGCCACCTCCGGTGCCCACGAGCCGGACCGGCCACCCGCCGTCGAGCGTCCCGCGGGCGGGGCGCCGAGCGCAGCCGGCCCGGGTGACGGGACGCCCAGGCTGCCGGTCTTCGAAGTCCGGGTGCGGTGGCTGTGCGACCTCTTCACCGACATCCTCGAATGCGATCCGGTCTCCGCCGACGACGACTTCTTCGCTCTGGGAGGCCACTCGTTGCACGCCAGCCGGCTGGTGAACCGCATCAGGGACACCTTCGGTGTGGAAGTGCGGCTGGCCGCCCTGTTCGACCGTCCGACACCCGCAGGGATCGCCGGACTCATCGGCAGCGGACGCCCGGCCCGCCCGTCGCTGTCGGCCTCCCGCGAGGGACACGGGGCCCACTGAGGGCCGCGGGCCCTTTCCCGGGGCGGAACCGACCCGTGGGCCTTGGCTGTGTCCACCCGGTTCGCCGCCGGTTACGGAACACGTCCGCGCCGCGCCGGCCGGTACGGGCGGAACGACTCGGAAGAGGTGTGGACATGTCCTTCACGTTGGTGTGCCTGCCGTTCGCGGGGAGCGGAGCGGGGTTCTACCGCCCCTGGGACCGGCTGGGAGTGCCCGGCGTCCGTGTGGTGGCTCCCCAGCTGCCAGGACGCGAGGAACTCTTCAACGAAGACCCGTACACCGATGTACGGCACGCGGCGCGGCACGCGGCGGTGGAGACGATCCTGCTGATGGAGGACGACACCGGCCCGGTCGCGCTCTTCGGACACAGCCTGGGTGCCGTCCTGGCGTACGAGACCGCGCGGGAACTGCGGGCCCGGAAGTTCGACCGGCTGGTGCATCTGTTCGTCAGCGGAGCGGCCGGCCCCTGGGACCAGAGTCCGCCGGACAGCGCGCTCGACGACGACGCGCTCGCCGCTCATGTCGAAGAGATCACCGGTTACCGCCACGGCGCCTTCGACAATCCCGAACTCCGCTCCCTGCTGGTGCCGCTGCTGCGGGCCGACACCGTGATGCACGAGCGCTACCGGCCCCCCACCGGCGACCTCCGGCTGTCGATACCGGTCACCGCGCTGCGCGGCACCGACGACCACCTCATCTCACGACACCGGCTGGAGCAGTGGAGCGCGGTGACCCAGGGCGAGTTCGCGACGGCCGAGCTGCCCGGCGGCCACATGTATCTGACCGAGCGCCCGGCGTCGCTCCTGGAGGAGATCGCCGCACGGGTCGGCGCCGCGGCGGACCGCCGCCAGACGCGGGCCGGCCGGCCGGCGGCAGCGAGCACCGGGCGCGACGGGGCCGACTGGTCCCGGACGGTGGCGGAGTGGAACTCGACCGCCCGGCCGATCCCGTCAGGGACGCTGCTCGACCTGTTCGGCGCGTGGGTCGACCGTGCGCCGACCGCCGCCGCCGTGCGCAGCGGCTCCGATGTGCTGACCTACGCCGGACTGGACGAGCGCGCGAACCGGCTGGCCCGGTATCTGACGGGCCTCGGTGTCGGTCCGGAGACCAGGTGCGGGCTGTGCCTGCCACGCGGGGTCGACATGGTGGTGGCGATCCTGGCGGTGTGGAAGGCGGGTGGCGCCTACGTGCCGCTCGACCCGGAGTACCCCGTCGAACGGCTGGGCTACATGGTCGGCGACAGCGGCGCCGCGGTGGTGCTGGGCACGGCCGCGACCGTCGAGGACATGCCGCTGCACGGTGCTCGGATCATCCTGCTGGACGAGGCCGCGCAGGCCGTCGCGGCCGAGTCCGCCGAACCGCCGGACACCGTCCTCGATCCGCGCCGGCTCGCCTATGTCATCTACACCTCCGGCTCGACGGGACGCCCCAAGGGAGTGGCCATCGCCCACCACGGGGTGGTGAACCTGGCCGAGGCGATGCGTCCGGTGCTCGGGGTCTTCGAAGGGGTCGTCGCATTGCAGTTCGCCTCGTTCAGCTTCGATGCGGCGGTGCTGGACCTGGCGGTCACGCTCGCGGCCGGCGGCACGCTGGCGATCGCCTCCGGCGAGGAACGCTCCGAACCGGAGGCACTCGCGAAGATGGTCCGCTCCGCCGGGGTGAGCGTGGCGAGCGTCGTCCCCTCCCTGCTCGGTGTCCTGGAGCCGTCCTCCGTACCGGGCGTCAAGAACTGGGTGCTCGGAGCGGAACGCCTCAACGCGGCCCTGGCGAGCCGCTGGACCACACAGGCACAGGTGTGGAACACCTACGGGCCCACCGAGGCGACCGTGATCACCACCGCGGAAGTGGTCGACCCGGCCATCACCCCCGAGGACCAGCCGCCGGCCATCGGCCGACCGCTCAGCAACGCCCAGGTGTACGTCCTCGACGACGCCCTCCAGCTCGCGGCGCCCGGCGAGACGGGCGAGCTGTACGTCGCCGGCCCGGGGCTGGCGCGTGGCTATGTGGGCCGTCCGGGCCTGACCGCCGAGCGGTTCGTCCCGTGTCCCTTCGGCGACGGCGCCAGGATGTACCGTTCCGGCGACCTCGCCCGCCTGACCGAGGACGGCCGGCTGCTGTTCGTCGGCCGGGTGGACGAACAGGTCAAGATCCGCGGCTTCCGGGTGGAGCCGGGTGAGATCGAGGCGGTGATCGCGGCCCACGACAGCGTGGCACAGGTCGCGGTCGTCGTCCGCGAGGACCGGCCGGGTGACCGACGTCTGGTCGCCTACGTCGTTCCCGCCGCCGGTCGTGCGGCGGACCCCGCGGCCCTGAGGGCCTTCGCCGAGGGCCGCCTGCCCGAGTACATGCTGCCGGCCATCGTGGTCCTGGAGGTGCTGCCGCTCACCGTGAACGGCAAGCTCGACAAGGCCGCTCTGCCCGCCCCCGGCCTCGGAGCGGGCGGGGAGCGAGCGGCGCGGACGCCCGCCGAGGCTGTGCTGTGCACCGTGTTCGCGGACGTGCTCGGAGTGGAGAGGGTCGGTGCCGACGACTCGTTCTTCGCGCTCGGCGGCGACTCGCTCATGGCGATGCGGGTGGTGTCCGGTGCCCGCGAGGCGGGCCTCCTCCTCACCGCTCGCCAGGTCTTCGAGAAGCAGAGCCCCGCCGCGCTGGCGGCCGTGGCCGACGGCAGCGCGCGGCCGGCCCCGGCGATGCGTTAATCGGCAACCGGTTAACAGGACATACGCAAGTAGATATAGGCCGACCACACGAGCTTGGTGTCGTCCTGGCCGTCCCCGTCCTTCACGGGGACGGCCGGCTCATTGCACTGTCCGGGTCGTCGATTCGGCTGATCGGCTTCGGCGTGATGCTCGGAAGGCTCCATAGACAAAGCCTTACACGACCCGGCGCCCCGCACAAGATTGTGAGAATCGATGGAGTTCGAGAATTCTGCACCGCAGATGTCGAGAGTGCGTTACGAAAAGAAGGACCACATCGCCCGGATAACGCTCGACAGGCCGGAAGTGCTCAATGCCATGGATTTGCGCATGCACGAGGAACTGGCTGAGGTGTGGGACGATTTCGAGTCCGATGACGAGATGTGGGTCGCCGTTCTTTCCGGGTCGGGTTCCCGGGCGTTCTCCGTCGGCCAGGACTTGAAGGAACTGGCCTCCCGAGACCAGGACGGCACATCGGGGCCAGCCACTTTCGGCAGCCGCGGAAAACCCGGCTGGCCGCGGCTGACGGAACGCTTCGACCTCGTCAAGCCCGTGGTCGCCAAAGTCCAGGGATATGCGCTGGGCGGCGGATTCGAGCTCGCCCTGGCCTGCGACATCGTCGTCGCCTCCGAGGACGCGACCTTCGCCCTGCCCGAGGCCAGACTCGGCCTCATGGCGGGCGCGGGCGGCGTCTTCCGGCTGACCCGGCAGCTGCCCTGGAAGACCGCCATGGGACACCTGCTGACCGGCCGGTCGCTGGACGCCCGCCGCGCCTGGGAACTCGGACTGGTCAACGAGGTCGTGCCGGCCGGCGAGCTCGACGCCTGTGTCGAGGGGTGGGTCGCCGACCTCAGGCGCTGCGCGCCGCTCTCCGTCCGCGCCGTCAAGGAGGCGGCCACCAAGTCGGCCGCCCTGTCCCTGGAGTCCGCCTTCGCCGCCCGCTATCCCTGGGAGGAGCGCCGTATGTACAGCGCGGACGCGGTCGAAGGCCCGCGGGCCTTCGCCGAGAAGCGTGAACCTCGCTGGCAGGCGCGCTAGCTGTGCTGTCCCCGGATGTCGGTGACACGCGCGCTGGGTGCTTGAACAGGTGAGGGCCTTCTGCGCGCGGTGTGGATTGCGACATCCACGACCGGTACCCAGGAGGCCCTCGTGCCCCACGGTGATGCCCCGCTGACTGCGACCGGCGGGCTGCGTCCGGCCTGGTGTGCCGTGGACGACGGCTGGCCGGTGCGGCGGGCCGCGGGACGCTTCCCAGCGGTCATCGGCTCCCGTCGTCCGCGGCCAGCACATGCGCCCGGGCCGCCTCGATCAGCTCGGCGGGCCGTCCGTCGTGGCACAGCCGGCCGTCCCTCTTGACGACCCGTCCGCCCACCATGACCGTGTCGATGTCCTGGGCCCCGCTCTGCAGCAGCACGGCGGCGGCGGCATCGCTCAGCGACGCGCCGAAGGCCGATTCGCGCAGGATCACCAGGTCGGCCTGTTTTCCCGGCGTCAGTGAGCCGATGCGGTCGCCGAGTCCGATGACCCGGGCGGCGTCGATCGTGGCGGCTCGCAGCACGTCGGACGGGGTGAGGGTGGGGACGCCGGGGCGCCGCCGCCCGGAGCGCCCCTCGGCCCGCTCCCGAAGGCCGTCCAGGCACCCCTGCACGTGATAGGCGAGGCGCATCTGGGCCAGCAGGTCCGCGTTGGTGAAGCTCGGGATGTCACATCCCCAGGTCACCCGCACACCGCGGCGCAGGGCCCGGCCGAGCATGGTGAACGGTGAGCCGAAGGCCAGTTCGAGACCGGGAGTGACCGACATCGTCATGCCGGTGCTCGCCATCAGGTCGAGTTCCTCGTCCGTCACCACATTGCAGTGCACCAGGAGCAGGTCCTCCCCGAGGAGCCCCGCCCGGTGCAATGCGGTGACCTGTCCGGGAGTGTTCGCGTGCATGGTGATGCCGAGCCCGAGGGCACGGGCGTGTGCCACCTCACGGGCGGTGGTCTCGATGTCGACGGTTCCGATGTCGCTGATCGCCACCATGAGGCCGATGCGCCCCTTGCCCCGTCCGGGGATCTCGGCGCACAGCCGTGCCGCGTCGGTCAACCGGTCCTCCGGAGCCGCGAAGGTGCCGGGCGCGTTCGCCCGCACGCTGTAGGCGTGCAGGCCGCGCACGCCCGACGTGGCCATGCCCGCGACGGCGGCATCGGCATGCCGGGGGGAGCCGACGCAGTCGCAGAAGTCCACCGCCGTCGTCACGCCGTTGGACAGCAGCTCCAGCCCGCCCGCCAGACCGCCGGCGTACACGTCCTCGGGTCTGAACCGTGCACGGTGGGGCAGGACCCGCTCGAAGTACTCGCCCGTCCACAGTCCGGAGGCCATGCCCCGCAGCACGGTCTGCCAAAGGTGGATGTGAGTGTCGATCAGTCCGGGCAGCACGATCCCGCCGGTGGCGTCGATCACCTCGTCGGTGGTCGCCCGCGTCCGTTCCCGGACGGCCACGATGGTGTCGCCCTCGATGAGCACCTCGCCCGCCGCCAGATCGCCGAGTGCGCCGTCCATCGTGACGACGCGGCCTCCCCGGACGAGCAGACGCCGTTGGTCGACCATGGTCACTCCGATGTTCTCCGACCGCCGTGACTGCGGATCGCCCTTGAGGGGCAGCACCGTCCGCGATTCGGAGACTATGCACGGCCGCCGAGAGCGACCGGCACTTCGTGGGGCAGTATTGCGGCGCGATCCTGCCGCCGGCGCTCCTGCCGAGCGGGCCGCTAGCCTCGCGCTTTCGCGAGGTGGGGTGTCCGAGGCTTGATCAAATAAGCGGAGAGTGCTCCTGACCTGCAACGATGGGACTTGTCTAGGGTCCTGTT